>CAJXLR010000219.1 GCA_913056425.1 uncultured Bacteroidota bacterium | reverse complement strand
ATTAAGGGATGTACATAGAATATCCCATTTAGTTTTATTGAGATTAGTTATTAGATTTTTAATATTATCAAGATAAGCTTTACCAATTATAATGTCATCCTCAACTACCATGTAAATATCATTGGTATCATTGGTATCATTGATATCATTGGTATCTGAAATATGTTTAAAAGCTTCGCGAATCGCATTAAGCAGTCGGATGAGTTAAATCTCGTCAATCGTGTGATGACGATGGGAATACTTTATGAAAGTGATGAAAACTTCGAAGATGAAGAGTGGGATGATGCAGAAAGCCATATTGAGATGCTATTTGATCAATTAGACGATGATCGGTTGCTCTTATACAATTTGAATCAAGATAGTTTTCTGAGGGCATTCTTTAAGGATGATTTTGATTTTGTCTTTCTAAATTCTAAGAAGCCCGACGAAGAACATCCGTACTATGACGGAGACGATGATGATGATTTTGATTTGGGCCAACGATTTTACCTTACGTACTCACTGGGAAATCATTTGATTGATTTTGATGCGCTGTCGCTTTTACACCCCGCTGCTGTGCGAGAGAGTTTTACAAATGGATTGGTGTCGCACAATGTAGACTTTGTTTCGAGTAATGATGAGATTGGTGGATTTATGACCGGTTCTAACTTTGGTGTTTATCAAGCAATTGAAACGAATAATGTCGATTCTATGGGTGAGTCGAGGTCCCGATTAACCGGCTTTACCTATAACAGTTACTTTTTGTACAATGTGCTACCCGAAGTTAAATTCATCGATTTGTTTGCGGGAGCCAGTATCGGATATTCGCTAATGAACCTGACGGTTTCGGAGTCATCACCCAATACCAATCAGCCGATAACAACGGGATTTATTGGTGGCGAAAAAGCAAGTGTTTTCAAAAATCCGGCAATCACAGGAAGAATCATGGCAGGTTTAAATCTAAACTTGGGCAATATAACTCTAGGAGGTGATGTTGGGATATCTCAGGACTTCAGTAAGACCAATTGGAGGTTAGCGGGTGAACTACTTAATCAAGGACCCCAAACATCGTTTAACGGATTGATTGGCCATGTGAGGCTAGGATTTAATTTTGGTGTTTAGCGGCCTTAAGTAAGGTCTGCAGTTTCTGTTCGGTCTCTTCCCATTCAAGTTTCGGTACACTTCCTGCGTTTATTCCTGCACCTGCATATAAGCAAAGGCCGTTTTGTGCATACTGCGCACAGCGAATATTCACAAATAGCTCTGTCCCACTAGGGTCTTGAAGACCAATAAAACCGCCGTACAATTCTCGTTGGAAGTTTTCATGTGCTGCGATAAACCGGAGCGCCATGTTTTGCGGCTGTCCGGCCAACGCCGGAGTAGGGTGTAGTGCAGTCGCAAGTTGGTGTAAGTCGGCATGGGATTTTAAGTCACAACTAATGTCTGTGCAAAGATGCTCCACTTGAACATTTGGGCGGGTGTAAACTCCGGTGGATTGTATGTTCTCGCAGCCTAACTTAGCCATTTGGTGAGTGATGAAATCAGCAACGATTTGTTGCTCGTCTCGCTCTTTCTCACCCCATTCATCCAAACTTCCCTTAGGTCTTGTGCCGGCGAGCGCCATGGTTGTCACGGTATTGTTATTCAGAGATAAGAATAGTTCCGGACTAGATCCAATCCAAGTATACCCATTGATATGAAGTATATATCGATACGTATCATTGTCGTGTAGTGCATTGAATAATTGAAACGGTCTGTTGCCGGTTCCCAATTGGTAATAAGGGGCGATAAAATTTCGTGCCAGCACAACCTTTTGGAAAGTTGAATTAAAAGATGTCAATGCACTTTCTACCCAAGACATATATTCATCTTGAAGGGTAGAGGTTTTTGCGTTTAGATTGGGCGTTACTTCCCAATCGAGTAACTCGTGTGATAGTGGGCCAGTGTAAGTCTCTTCAATCGGTATTTTGACAATTTCTTTCGAGTTGAAAGGGCACATCCACAATGATTTGTCTCGAGTATCAGAATTTTCAGACAGGACAAAGTAAGATGCATCAATTTCTCTTGGTTTCTGAAGGCAGAAAAAACTACCACCTGAACGAATGTGCCGAATGATTTCTGCCTTCGTCATTCCGCTTTCGTATCAACTACAGCGAGTGTCATTCGAGCTTTGCACACCAGATTGTTGTCATCATCTGTTATATCGATATTCCACACGTGTGTTCGTTTCCCAATGTGAATTGGACTGGCTTTGGCATGCACATAACCATCTCGTACCGAGCGCAGGTGGTTGCCATTTATCTCGAGCCCAACACAGTGCTTGTTCTCTTTTCTAAGTAGGATATTACCGGCAAAGCTTGCAACCGTTTCGGCGAGTGCCATACACGCTCCTCCATTCAAAATGCCGTACGGTTGTTTTGTACGATTATCTACCGGCATCTTCATCAATAGGTAGTCTTCGCCAAGTTCTTCTACTTCCATGCCTAATGTTTCAGACATGGTGTTTTGAAGTATTGGCTGCAGGTGGCTTGTTTTGATATTTTTGTGGTCGAACATCCCGCTTGAAATTGAACACAAAGAAAACGATTTATCTTATCCGACACGGACAGACCGACTACAATCTGCGAGGAATTGTACAGGGTAGTGGTATCGACAGTGATCTGAATGAAACCGGAAGAAAGCAAGCACAATTATTCCATGACGCCTACGGGCATATAGGCTTCGATCATGTGTTTACCTCGCAACTTAAACGTACACATCAGTCGGTTCAACCCTTTCTTTCTTCGGGCACACCTTGGACTATACTCCCGGAGTTAAATGAGATTAATTGGGGTGTGTTTGAAGGAAAAGAGTCCACACCTGAAGCTAAACAAGCATTTAATGATGTTGTTGAGTCATGGCGTCAAGGAGAGGTGCATATCCCAATTGAAGGAGGGGAGAGTCCACAGGAAATGTACGAGCGTCAGCAAGTGGGTTGGCATAAAATTCGGCAGGAACAGCATGAGAAGGTTTTGATTTGTATGCATGGTCGGGCAATGCGATCGTTTTTGTCGCTCCTACTTCAAACACCTCTTAGTGATATGGATCAATACCCGCACACCAATTTGTGTTTATATACACTAGAAAATTTCGGGAATAATGTTGAGCTGACTGGGGCAAATATCACCAGCCATTTGACTATACAGTCATAATCTCGCCTTCCTTTTCTTCGAAGATTTTATCAATTTTAGAAGAGTACGAGTCAATTTGTTTTTGCACATCACCTTCTGCGTCTTTCGCCATGTCTTCAGATAAGCCGTCTTTCTGAAGTTGTTTAACCTTGTCGAGTGCATCTTTACGTTCATTACGCAAACTGATTTTTGCATTCTCAGCTTCGCGCTTTGCGTTTTTTACCAAGTCTCGACGTCTTTCTTCGGTGAGAGGTGGAATGTTAATGATGATAACCTCCCCGTCGTTTTGCGGGTTATACCCAAGGTTACTGTTGATAATGGCTCGCTCAATATCTTGAACGATAGACTTCTCCCAAGGCTGAATCACTAATGTTCGTGCATCCGGCGTGTTGATGTTAGCTACTTGGTTCAAAGGAGTTGGAGATCCATAATACTCTACCATCACACTTTCCAACATGGAAGGGGTTGCCTTTCCTGCACGCAATTTGCCTAATTCTTTATGTAGGTGCTCAATAGCTTTGTCTAGGCCATCTGTTAGATTACTGAATATCGGTTTTAATGATTCGTCCATTTCCTCTGATTTATTGCAAACTTAATTGATTTCAAGAATTGTAATAGGCAGTTTATTAAACCGTTTTTCTACATCCAATACTTTGGTAAGATGTTCTTGTATTAATCCCAGTAGTCTCCAACTCACATGCCAACCCGACAGACTACTTTCAAATATTGCTTGTGAATCAAAAACGCGTCGGCTGATTTTAGTCTGAAGCGTTGGGCCGTGGGAGGGGACTAAAGGTGGACCCTACGGAGACTTTTCCTCAGCGCTCGGATGATGGGTGTTTGATGTGATTCATTGTTGATGAATATTCGGGTTATGGCAAATGGAGGTTACAAGATTCGCAATCCAAACGGAATATATTTTATCACTT
>CAJXLR010000218.1 GCA_913056425.1 uncultured Bacteroidota bacterium | reverse complement strand
TTGAGTGGGAATATGCTGCACGCGGTGGCCGAGACAACAACATGTATCCATGGGGTGGTCCTTACACAAGAAATTCAAAAGGATGTTTCCTAGCTAACTTCAAACCGAATCGAGGTAACTATATGGACGACGGTGGTTTATACCCTGTTCGTGCGGATTCTTACTTCCCGAACGATTACGGATTGTACAACATGGCGGGTAACGTAGCTGAGTGGACAATTAATGCATATGCGGAGTCTTCACTTCAGTTTACACACGATTTAAACCCGGACTATCGTTACGACGCAGTTCCTGAGCAAGACGGTGAAGATTACTTGAGTTTATCTCGTAAAGTTATCCGTGGAGGTTCTTGGAAAGACATCGCGTACTTCATCCAGAACGGATCAAGAACATACGAGTACCAAGACACATGTAAATCAACCATTGGTTTCCGAACTGTACAGACATACATTGGTCGTTCAGCATTGGATACCAAGTAAGATATTGACCAAAACTAATCCTGTAAAATACTAATTATCAACAAATTAAAAGTCTAAAGTTAAACATTAAAAAGTAGTTAAAATGAGCAAAAGTGTATTTGAAACCAAGCGTGGTAAGAAAATTATGGGTATGGCTTACGGTATCGGTGCTGCCATCGTTATCGCGGGTGCATTATTTAAAATTATGCACTGGAAAGGAGCTGACGTAATGCTTATCGTGGGTATGGGTACCGAGGCGTTGATTTTCTTGCTATCTGCATTCGAACCTGTACACGAAGAATTAGACTGGACACTTGTATATCCTGAGTTAGCAGGTATGGAAGGTGACGGTAACCGAGGTGGTGGAAGCTCTGCTTCTGTATCTCAAGAATTGGACAAAATGTTGGCGGATGCCAAAGTTGGTCCAGAATTGATCGAAGGTCTTGGAACTGGACTTCGTTCTCTTAGTGAAAACGTTGGAAACATGGCGGATCTTTCAGGTGCTACTGTAGCAACTAAGGAGTACGCTGAAAATATTTCTAAAGCAAGCGAAGGTCTTAACTCAATGAGCAGTTCATACAGCCGTGCTGTAGAAGCTCTTGACAGCCTAGCCGATTCTACTGAAGCATTCAAGTCTTCAACTGCCGCAATTGCAAACGTAAACAGCAACTTGGAAGCGTTCGATAAGAACATCCAGAGCTTGAACGGCATCTATGGTGGTATGTTGAACGCGATGCGTCCAAACAACTAATTTACCCTAGTAATTAATTGTTTCATTAAAAGTTAAAAAAAGCTATGGCAAGTGGTAAATTAAGTCCACGGCAGAAGATGATCAACATGATGTATCTCGTGTTGATGGCCCTTCTGGCCCTGAACGTATCAAAAGAAATCTTAAAATCCTTCCACCTGATGGAAGTGTCGTTTAACAAAGCCAAGGAAAACCTCGATGGTAAAATCACCAAACAAATGGAGGGCTTCCAAGAAGCAGCGGATAACGATCCAAAATTGCGTCCTTACTTCGATCGAGCGAAAGAAGCTCAACAGATTACAGATGATTTTGTAAACTATATCGAAGAAATTAAAAAGGAGCTTATCGAGAAAACCGGTGGTCGTAAAGAGTTTGAAGAAGGTTTTGACGCTTCTCACGACTATGAAGCGGAGCTCGTAGGTATGGACAACATGGAAGTACATGCAAATTACTTCATTGTTGATAATGCCGATGGGGCTAAAACCAAAGGTTGGAAAGGTCAAGAACTTGAGGATAGAGTAAACGGGACTCGCGAAAAGCTTGTGGCTCTTCTAAAAAGTGACACTGCAAATGGTATTGCGATCAAAGAAGATCTTATGACCTCTGTTGCAAAAGCAACTCAATTGAGAGCTGAGTTAACTGAGCAAGAAGCGAAGAAGTACCCTACTTGGTCTGCAAAATACCTTGAGCACACTCCTTTAGCAGGTGTTGTTACGATGCTTTCAAAGATGCAGAGTGACGCGAAAGCTACTCAAGGTGCAGTGCTTGACGTACTAAACCAAGGTAAGAAAACCGCGTTTAAAGTTGAAGGACTTGTTCCTGTAGTTCGTCCTACAAGTGGAAGTGTGATCATGTCTGGTGATAAATACGAAGCTGAGATTTTCTTGGCTGCTCAGATCGCCGGTATGGAAAACGCAACTTTCGAATTAACCGAAGGTGGTTCTAACTTGGAGCGTGGAGAAGACGGAAAACTTTACTCCCGAGCTCAAGGAAGTTCTCCTGGAACATTCCCATTTGCCGGAGTAATTACAGTTAAGACGGAAGAAGGGGACAAGCCTTACTCATTTAACTCTGAATATCAGGTATTCCAAGGTGGTGCGACTATTTCGGCAACGAAAATGAACGTACTGTACATTGGTGTTGATAATCCAATTTCTGTGGGTGTTCCTGGAGTGAGCCCAAGAGACGTATCCGTTTCTATGCAGGGTGGTTCAATCAAACCTTCGAAAGGTGATTATGTTGCACGCGTTCAAAGACCAGGAAAAGCAGTAATTGTTGCATCAGCTAAAATGCCAGACGGATCAATGAGACGTATGGGACAAATGGAATATCGTGTAATGCGACTTCCAAAACCTGAAGCGAAGTGGGGTTCTGTAGAAAGCGGACGTACTATGGCGAGAGCCGCTATGTCTGTACATAGAAACATCAAAGCGTCTATGGGATCTGGATTCGCGTTTGAGGGTATTACGTACCGAGTAACTGGTTACCGTTTTATTCTAGCACCACGTCGTGGCGAGGTATTTACACAATCGGTTAACGGTAGCTCAATCCCAGGAGGAATCCAAGGTAGAGTGCGCGGTGCTAAACGAGGTGACCGTGTTCTTGTTGACAAGATCAGAGCAGTTGGACCAGACGGACAGACTGTTAACTTGAGTCCGATTGTTATTGACTTAAATTAGAAAACGAAATATTAGTTATATTTTTGCGTTAGTATAGAAATCGAGTTGTTTATGAAAATGAGAATCTTTTTATCTACCCTTTTTATTGTCGCGTGTGTGTTTACTAGCTATGGTCAAAGTGCTCAAGAAGACTGGACGTACGACAAGAAAGCGGTTAATGAGCGTAAGGTGATTCCCCATCGTTACACTCGAGAAGCTAACGTGAAGTATCACAAACGTATTCACAGAATCATCGATACGCGTGAGAAGCAAAACCTTCCCATGCACTGGCCTAAGAATCCGTTCTACAACATTATTTACGAAGCAGCTACTAAGCCTGACAATCCATACGGAACGGTTACAGCTTATACCAGTGATTCGTTAGAGAATGGGGGTATATACTCACAATCACAGATTTTAGAACGTGGTGGGTATGAGTTGATTATGGAAGTGGAGGATGAGTATGGTTATCCAAAAGATACAACGATCATCGTTCCCTTTGAACCTGATCAGATCAAGAAGTATCGTATCATGGAGGATTGGATTTTTGATTACAACTACTCAGATTTCCGTGCAACTATTATCTCAATTGCTCCTTTGTTCATGCAAGTAGCAGGTGAGGGGGTTGAGTTGGGAGAAGCAGCGTTGTTCTACGTGAAAATGGAAGACTTGCGTCCGATTCTTGTGAACATGGAAATCTTTAACCCATACAATGATGCAGCACGTTTGTCGTTCGACGATTGGTTCGAAATGCGAATGTTCTCTAGTTACATTGTTAAAGAGTCTAACGTTTGGGACTACGATATCAAGTATTACGAAGAAAACGAAGACAATCCTTTTGCAGCACTTTTGAAAAGTGAAGCGATTAAAAACGATCTGTTCATCTTTGAGCACGATTTGTGGGAATACTAGGATTGAATTCAACAAAATACAAAACCCATCAACATTGTTGATGGGTTTTTTTATGTCTTAAAATATCTGATAGTCTGGTACGTTATTACAGAAACAAACAATAGTTCTATGAAAATTACACTAGCATTATTAGTGACCATGGGACTAACCAGTAACCTATTTGCCCAATATTCACAGGAAGTTTGGCCGTATGAAAAGCCGGCCGTAAAACAACGCGAGGTTATCCCCAAACGGTATACCCGGGAAGCTTCTGTACGTTACCACAAACGAGCACACCGTATCATTGATGTTCGTGAAAAGAAGAACCTCCCCATGCAGTGGCCTAAAAGCTCATTC
>CAJXLR010000217.1 GCA_913056425.1 uncultured Bacteroidota bacterium | reverse complement strand
TAAGAAAATCTCAATCGGAAACGATATCAAAGAACTTGGTGATTACAAAGCATCAATCAAACTTCACAGGGGTGTAGAAGCAGAGGTTGATATCAGCGTAATTGCAGAGTAAACAACTCAATAGGAATTCAAAAGCTGGGAATACACCCAGCTTTTTTTTTGTCTAATCCGAAACCGCCAAAACATCATCAACCGCACTTTGTTCTAACTAACATGAAGCTGACCCGAGCAATTTCATCATTGAGTAATTCACTTCATTTATTTGTTGCACTTGTCCTCAGTATGTTGTATAGTTTGATGTCATTTGGGCAAGCAAGCTACCAAGTTGAAGGCAGAGTAATTGACAGCATCAGCCTCTCTCCTATTCCGTATGCTACGGTTGCCATTGCGGACAAAAACAGTGGCACAATTATTAATGCGTCCGTTACGGATGAAGCAGGTAAGTTCTTATTACAAGTTCTATCAACTGACATCAGAATTGATGTTAGTTTCATTGGATACGAGAAAACGTCGACAAGTCCCACCGAGTTGAAAGACAACACGGTTCAAGTGGGCGACATAAAGCTGGCGCGCAGCAAACAGTCCTTGGGTCAGGTTACCATACAAGCTGAGCGATCTACTACTGAATTTAAACTTGACCGCAGAGTATTCAATGTCGGAAAGGACTTAAGCTCCACAGGTGCCAGTGCACTCGAAGTCCTAAATAATGTTCCCTCCGTTAATGTAAACATCGAGGGTGACGTAACTCTACGTGGAAGTGGTGGGGTACAGATTCTCATCAATGGAAAACCGTCCGTTATCGCTAGTGAAGGAGGTAACGCACTCGGCACAATCACAGCAGACATGATTGAGAAGGTGGAGGTCATTACCAACCCATCGGCCAAATATGATGCGGAAGGAACTTCAGGGATAATCAACATCATTCTAAAAAAAGAAGATCGTAAAGGAATAAACGGCTCGATAAGTTTAAACGGAGGATGGCCACATAATCACAGTGTGGGTGTCAGCCTGAATAGAAGAACCGAAAAATTCAACTTGTTTACCCAACTCGGCGGCGGCTACAGAAGTCTTCCGCGGTACAGAGAGAATATCAACACATCGCTTATTGACTCTACAACCGTTTACAGCAAAGGCGTTGAATATCGTAATGAAGAGTTCTACAACTTCATACTCGGCACAGACTATCATTTGAACAAGTACAACGTAATCACACTATCCGGAAGCTTTGCATTGGAGCTGGAAGACCAACCATCCGAAACCGACTTTCGATATACCGATACAACAGGTGAGGTTTCAGCGGAATGGTTGAGAACAGAAACGACAACAGCAACGAATCCTAAATATCAGTTTGAACTGCAGTACAAAAGAGATTTTAAGAATCATAAAGATCACGACTTGCTGTTCAGTGCCTTGGGAAACTATTTTGGGAAAGATCAAACCTCTGACTTCTTGAACGAAACTCAACGAGGGGATAATCGTGATGGGGAACAAATCACACGTACCAATTTCAAAGAAGCGAAATATACATTCAAGCTTGACTACACTCGTCCCATAAAGAAGCTCTTTACGCTTGAAACAGGAGCACAATATGTCTTGCAAGATGTGAGCAACGATTATTCTGTTTCGGATTTAGTAGGAGATGATTTTGTGGTAATTAGTGGCTTAACCAACGTCTTTGATTACATTCAGAACGTTCTTGGCGTCTACACCACCGGAGCTTACGAAAAAGACAAATGGGGCGTTAAACTGGGTATTCGTGCGGAGAACACAGATCTACGAACGTTGCTGGTAACGACAGGTGAAGCGAATAACCGGAACTTCACCAACTTGTTCCCTAGTCTGCATACCAGCTACAAATTCAATAAAAAGATGTCGGTTCAAGGTGGATACTCTCGACGCATTTACCGGCCAAGGCTATGGGACTTAAATCCATTCTTTAACATTCGAAACAACTTCAGCATCAGAACCGGTAATCCCGACTTGATGCCTGAGTTTACAGACAGTTATGAGCTTTCAGGTATATATCAGTTGGACAAAGCAAGTTTGAATGCAAGCGCTTACTACCGCGTGACGCATGACATGATTGAGCGTATTTCAAGATTTAGCAACAACGTAACTACGTTTACACCGGAAAACGTGGGAACAAACCAGATTGTTGGTATTGAGTTCAATGGCAAGTACCGCCCTAAAAAACGCTTTACCATATTGGGAGATCTGAACCTAAACTACTTCCAGCGAGATGGCGAGTTCGACGACCAAAATTTTGATTTTAGTGGAGGCAGATGGTCGGGCAAAGCAACAATGAAGTATGAATTTATCTACAGTATTGACGCAGAATTAACTGGGCGCTATGAATCCGGATTTGTTACCGTTCAGGGAACTCGCGCACCACAAGGGTCTGTAAACATTGGATTGCGTAAAAAACTCATGAAAGGCAAAACGATTATCAGTGCCAATGTCCGAGACTTATTCATAACCCGTATCGGTATTAACGAAGCCTTCCAACCTGCGTTTTATTCTTACTCCCGTTCTTATAGAGGGCGATTCTTTACGATTGGAGTGAGCTACGGAATTGGTAAGGGGGAAGCCATGCAATACAGCGGACGAAGACGGTAGACTCTCGTTGGTTTAGTCATTTTTTTCACGACACTTCGATTAATTCGATCAAACAACTATACTCGGGGAAAAAACATGAAGGTATTTCTCCATTGGTTTTTACGTGCCTTAGGCTTCATGGTGTTAACCATGGTAATCATGATGATTTCGGAAGATGACCTAGAACAAGATAACATCATCTTCGCTGCCGGGTTGTCTGTAGGTATGGCAATCTTGATGGGTCTGGTTTTTAGGTTTTTGGAGTTAAAGTTTATTCCTTACCGGAGGAAAAAGATTCAACGAAAAATTGCAGAAATTTTTAACGGTAAAGCGCTCGACGAAGAACACGCAACATTTCGAATTGAACCATTTGATCTGATGACCGAGATTGAGTTTAAGCTTAGTATTGGACAGCAAAATTTTGAATGGGTTCACTTTCACATACCCAAAGAGCAAGCCGATTTATCCGACCGCACAGGTAAACTTAGAAAAAAGCCATCCGAGTGCATGGGTGTCCCTACATACTTAGTTTACAGCACGAATGGCTGGGGATTGAAGCTAGCCGAGAAACGACTTACTAAGCGAATTGCCAAAGCAACCACCTAATTGGTGAGAACCCTTTATATTGAAGTATGACTCAACCAAACACATGTTACAAGTGCCACGAACCTACAGATAACCAGCTTCATGGGTATTTTGTCTGTCCGGATTGCATCACTGCATTGGCCTTTCACCAAGACAATACGATTCAGCGAAATAGGGACAAGTATAGCAAGATGAAACAGAATGATTTGTTTCAACGCGACTACGTTGAAGATGTCAATTTCAGACTAAAACGTCTTGAAGAAGATTACATCAGCAAACGAATAAAGTTACTTCATATAAAGGAGAGGCTTGAGCAGATTTAGTAAACTCACATCATTGTCCAGATTGAAGTTCAAATTAATCGAAATAAGTTTAGTATCCTCAAGCCATGAAACCAACCATGTTAATCAGTCTCTGGTCAATAGCTTTACTATTTACTCTATCGGCATCTTTGTTTATTGAAAGCCATATTAGTGTTCGATTTCACATTGTTTTTATTGCGTTCCAGGCACTGACCATTTATGTCGTGCTTTTGAACCTACTTGATTCACTTTTAAATCTCAGGGAGTTGATAGAAAACCAAGGTTCTGTTCAAAAAATGAAGACTAATTTGGCACTTGGTTTACCTATAGTTATTGCTTTCGCCATAATTCTTGGTCAGGTCTCCGTTACTTTTATGTGGCCTTCGTTAGTCGGTCTTCTATTTATTGGTTTCAACCGTGGGAGGTTATGGTACATCTCGAACAAAGTAAGAGAGAACTGATGGCATTCTTATTCGTTTAGTCCATGCACAAACCGAAGGACTCAAACTGAAGGCGATTTGCATGGGATGAAATCATAGTCATCAAATTTCGTCGCGAATACTACCGGTATCCAATTGTTCGTTATGGATTGAACCACCATGACTCGGATAAAGGCAGTTCTTTTACTATTTA
>CAJXLR010000216.1 GCA_913056425.1 uncultured Bacteroidota bacterium | reverse complement strand
CCCGGTTGTTGTTGTAAACCCAAGAATTATTGCGATGTACAAGAAGTTCCGTTTGTCTGTAACTGCTTCCTACATCCAACGGAACCCATTCGACATAACTTCTCCAATAGGTGAAGCACCAAACGAATATCTCGTGTTAAATGCTCGTGTATCGTTTAAACCTCCTGTTTTCCCAGCTCGAATCTTTATTGAAGGTAGAAATCTTACAGACATGAACTATCAAGAAATACTAGGTGCTCAAATGCCTGGTCGTTGGTTGTATGGTGGATTCGTATGGCGCTGGGGCGAGGTAAATTTGTAATCAACGCGCCGTGCAGAAAACCCAGTAGTATCCATATGGACTGTCTGGTTCGTGCACCATGCCAATTCCAACATATTTGCTTGATTTATTAAACATGTTATCGTGATGCCCTTTGCTGTGATACCATTGTCTGTAGGTTGATTCCGCAGTGCTATTCCCCGCTGCAATATTTTCAGAATTAACGAAATGGGGACAGTTGAACTTTCTCATTCGACTGAATGCTCCTCCTATCTTTACTAACTCACCGTCTATCCGATCGTGCGTTGAGTGACTGAAGTACTTATCCTTTGCCATATCATACGCGTGGTATCTCGCAGCGCGAATCAAATTGGGTTCAAAAACCAATTCCTTCATCCCTTTACGCTTGCGCTCTGCATTAATTAACGCAAGCATTTGGCGTTCTTTCGAAACGTCACTTCCAGGTATGTTTTCCCCTCCGGTAGGTAAACCTCGATATCTGTCACTTACTTTTAGCGGGACTTGTCTTTCTTCAGCGGTGCGTTTTTGTTCGAGTTTAACCAGCTCGTCTCGCACTTCTTTTGATGGCAATTTCTGTTCTGATATGCGGTCGTACTTATACTTTACGCGGTATGCAAAGTCCTCATCGTTACGTGCCACTGCGCTATCCCAAAAAGGTTGTAATGCGCTACAAACTGTTTTTAGCAGAGAGTCCGCAGTACTTGGAAAGTAGTCCGCATTTCCTCGATATTTTTTAAACTTATATGCTGCTGAGGCCGCACGGTTTATATATCGAAACCGTCGGTGTTCTTGATTATGCTCTCTGGCTTTATCCAGGTAGTAAGTTGCAAGGAAATAGTGGGCATCAGGCTCCTTCGGAAACTTTTTAGACCACTTGTAGGCCTTTTCAAAACCTTTGGCAGGAGATTTTTTGAACGATCGATCCAAGCGCTTATAGTGCTTTTCAGACGCCATGGCTCCGGACCCAATGAAAACGAGTAAAACAACCGATAATAATTTTTTCATATCTCTTAATACCCTAACGTGCAAAAAGATAAATGATGTATATTGGGATGAAATCTTTACAGCGTGAATTTCAACCTGAGTGAAATACTATCCGTAACCATGGTGCTGTTTGCGGTTATCGACATACTAGGCAGTATTCCTATCATTGTTGGTCTGCGCGAAAAAGTAGGTCACATACAGTCGGAAAAGGCGAGCGTCGTTGCGTTTGTTATCATGGTGGCCTTCCTATTCTTCGGAAATAAAATCCTTCGATTGCTGGGTGTAGATGTAAACAGTTTTGCGGTAGCCGGCTCCTTTGTAATCTTTTTCCTCGCATTGGAAATGGTTTTGGGTCTCTCGCTCTTTCGTGAAGAAACGCCAACATCAGCGAGTATCGTTCCGATCGCTTTCCCATTAATTGCAGGTGCGGGAACCCTGACGTCGCTTTTATCGCTTCGCGCAGAATATGCGCTTGAGAACATCATTGTTGGGATCCTCATAAACGTACTACTTGTATACCTCGTTTTGAAAAACACAGAACGCTTTGGTAAATGGTTAGGGCCAGGAGGAATTAGTATTCTGCGAAAGGTATTTGGTGTTGTTCTATTGGCGATTGCCGTGAAGCTCTTTACCGCAAATATTCAACAGTTACTGGCCTCTTAGTCTCCTTTACTGACGACTACATTCAAATGTTCTTCGAGTTCCCGACTTATACCATCCCAACTGAACTTATGACGTGCCAAGTCTAGCCCTTTTTGACCAACTCGCCTTCTTAAGTCTTCTGATTTCAGTAAACCGACCACTTGTTTAACAAATTCTGCGTCCTGCGGTGCGTGTATTACTCCTTCACCCGACTCTATCTCTAAGCCTTTGAAACCGATGTCTGTGCAAACTACCGGCACTCCCATTGCCATAGCCTCGAGCACTTTATTCTGTGTTCCGGCCCCAAAACGCAGAGGCGCTATCACTACATCACCCTGATCATACATTTCTGAAAGGTCCTCCACAAAACCAGTAATCTCAATTTTGTCTGATTTTAAATCCAGGACTTGCTTCACAGGTCGTTGGCCCGCAATAACCAACCGAGTTTGGGGATGCTGCTTGAGAATCTCTGGAAATAATGTTTTTACGAAATGTGTTACCGCATCAACATTAGGTGCGTAATCCATGTTTCCCGTAAACAATAGTGTCTGATCGCGACTGTAGTCGTGATTCTTGTATGTAAACGTGTCTAAATCGACACCGTTGCGCAACAATCGTACGTTAGACCCCTTGTGTAAACCCAGCAGATGGTCTCGATCTTCAACCGAGCAGACAAGCGCCATATCATATTCGTAAAGCACTTTCTCTGCACGGATTACACGCTTAGATTCCAGTTTATCGAATAATCGATTTAGTAAGGGTCTTTCTACTTGTTCTCTGCGCTGCCAGTACAACGAATAAGCGTCAGGTAAATCCAGAATCCTTGGATACTGTTTCATGTTTCGCGTATACTGCGACATACGCAGATGCTGTGTGTGAATCACATCTATCTCGTGCGTTTCTATGAACTCAGCCAGTGTTTTATGCATTTCTCTTGACCGGAAATACGCAAGCTGAAATGGTTCTGATTTTAGAAAATTGATTGCACTGTTGAAATACGACCTCCACTTCGGTTGATATACAAAGGTTACAGAATCAAATACCTTCTCAAGTTCACTTTGGTAGGTCAGGTCTTTCTTCGACTCGGCAAATGCCAATAAATGAATCGTATGCCGCCCGGCTAATCGTCGACCCAAATTGTAGATCTTCAACTTATCACCTCGGAACGGTGGATACGGGACTCTATTTGCTAGGAATAGGATTTCCAAGCCGCTAAATTAAAGCCTTGTATCGAATACCGGTCATTGATGCGAACCATTTTATTATCCTAGTGTTCAGTTGAATGAACTACCTTTGCCCGACAAGATGGAAGAGATAAAACTCAACACAATCGACGAAGCCATTGAGGATATCCGAAATGGTAAAATGGTTATCGTGGTTGATGACGAAGACCGCGAAAACGAAGGTGATTTCGTTGCTGCAGCTGAAACAGTTACCACTGAAATGATCAACTTCATGGCTCGTGAGGGTCGTGGATTAATTTGTGTTCCGCTCATCGAAGAACGATGCGAGGAGCTCGATCTTGAGCTTATGGTGGGCAAAAACACAGCAGCCTACGAAACTCCATTCACGGTTAGTGTTGATTTGATTGGTTATGGTACGTCCACAGGCATTTCTGCTTACGATAGAGCCATGACGGTTAAGGCCTTAGCTGATCCGAAAACAAAACCTGAAGAGTTGGGTAAACCGGGTCATATTTTTCCGCTAAAAGCCAAGACACAGGGCGTTTTGCGCCGTGCAGGGCATACAGAAGCAGCAGTTGATCTAGCTCGACTAGCGGGTTTCAGACCAGCAGGATGTATTGTCGAAATTATGAACGAGGATGGCACAATGGCCCGACTCCCGGATTTGATGGAAGTTGCGAAGAAGTTCGACATGAAGGTGGTTTCGATTGCCGATTTAATTGAATACCGACTTCAGAAAGAGAGCCTCATTGAGCGCCAAATATCTGTTCAACTTCCTACCCATGTGGGTGATTTCGATTTAGTGGCCTTCAGACAAAAGGCGAATGGCAGAGATCATCTAGCCCTGGTAAAAGGAGAATGGAAAGAAGATGAGCCCGTTTTGGTCCGAGTTCACTCCAGCTGTATGACTGGCGATATTTTTGGTTCTTGTCGATGTGACTGTGGTGAACAGCTGCAAAAAGCAATGGAAAAAATTGTAGAAGGTCTAGCAGAAGCTGAAATCATAACACCAACTCATTCAGATTGGGCAGCCCCTAGTATACTTGTTCCAAAAAAAGATGGTACTTACCGATTGG
>CAJXLR010000215.1 GCA_913056425.1 uncultured Bacteroidota bacterium | reverse complement strand
AAACGGCCTCCTGCCCTGTGGATTGAGCTACGGCGCAGCTGCTGTATCGGTGAGTCAGGCCACTGTTGAATCGTCTTTGATCTTTATGCTCTTCTTCGGACTCGGCACTTTACCCATGTTCTTGGTTGGTTCTTACCTCGGCAAGAAATTAAAATTCGGTTTCTTCAAGCGCATCAACTCGTACATCAACTATTCTCTTATCCTGGTGGGCGTGCTCCTCGTTCTACGGGGGTCAGGCTTGAATATTAAATACCTCAGCCCTGAGATGAATACCAGCAATGAAGTTGAATGTTGTCATTAGCAATGACAATGCGTGAGTGCTTGAATGCGAGAATGCTTGAATGAACGCGAACAAAACGATTCATTGCGATTTGTAAGCAGTGTTCTTAGCAGTACCGAGAATTCTCAATAATTCACTTGTGCTTTGCTTTAGCGAAGCAAGTTTAACTTCCTGACCTACCCCAATTTTACTGAGTAACTCCAGCCAAAAGTCTACCTCGTCCAATTCCTCAACTACAATGCAAATTTTGCTAAAGAACTCTTTTCTTGACCTACTCCTACATGCTGACCTATAATTTGCGGCAACGGACGAAGCCGAGCGAATTACCTGGTTTCGTATTACATTAATTTCAGGCGTATAATCTAGACTCTTCGTTAATGCAAACACTTCTAATGCAAGATTCATCGTATCAGTTCTCAGCCTAGTTGTAAGAGCAGATTTTGCATAATCCATCGACAATGGTAAAGAACCCAAATAAAGATTCAACCTTTAACTCTCCCAACAAATAAAGGTCCCCTCCAAGTGATCACATTCACGCACTCACGCATTCAAGCATTCATGCAATACATCAATTGAGCTCCGGATCACTCGGCCCATCAGCCAACAAGGTGTACTTACCACCAAGGTTGTACATCGCTTGTTTCCAGATTTGAATAGCATCGAGGTTGGGTTTGAAAATCATGGCTGAACCGATATCGGATACAACCCAGGCTTCTTCGGCTAATTCCCCATCTAACTGACCGCCGGCCCAACCGGAATAGCCGATAAAGAATACCATTTTTGACGCTAACTCAGGAGATCGCCTAAGGAGGTCAAGTGTTTTTTCATAGTCTCCTCCCCACCATATATCTTGCATTACGGGTTTCGAGTTTGGGATAAGCGATCCAAGGCTATGGATGAAATGTAAGGTGTTCAGCTCCACCGGTCCGCCTTGAAATATCGGTGCGTCCGGTAGTTCTTCATCCTTTAACACCCGATCCAATGAAATATCGATTCGGTTGTTTAAAATGAAACCAAAACTTCCCATATCGTTGTGCTCTGTCATCAGCACAATGGTGCGATTGAAATTCGGATCCTTAAGGAACGGATCGGAGATGAGAATTTTACCGGGTTTTACTTCGTGCTTCATGAAAATGCTACCAAACGAAGGTAGGCAACACCCAACAAAATTAGGAAAGCAACTCCTGTAAACGCTATGCCATATTTCCATGCGGGCCAGAACGATTTTGGCAATTGCTTTCGCACAATTTGAATCATTAAGATGGCTAAAATAGGCGCGGTTAAAAAGGACAAGCTTGTTGCCACGTTCACCATCTGCTTCATATCGCTGATAAAAAACTGCAGGAGTACCAATGCACCAACAGCAATAACAAATAACCAAATCACACGCATTCTGTACACCGCCTCTTTTGCACCGGACTGTGAAACTTCCGACGCGTCAAGTGTGTCCCCGGTTTCATGGCTCCTCCACAACGCCGTAATACGGGTTAACACTCTTGGTATGGCATCGAGGCATGTAAGTGTAGTACTAAACATGGTAGTGAACGCTGCTATGGCAATTACCCAGTACGACCAGCTCCCAATGCTTTTCACGTAAATGTCAATTAGTTGTTGCGCGTAGGCAACTCCTCCGGCAGCAAGCTCAATTCCACTTCCATAGATGACGTTGGCGCCGAGCATCAAGAAGGATGCACCTAAAATGGCTGTCCCCCAGAATCCAACACGGAAATCGAACATAGATTTACGCTGTTGTTTGCCATGACTAACTTCTTCTTCACTCCAGATCGAATGCCAGATGGATATGTCCAACGGTGCAGGCATCCACCCGAGAAAAGCTATTAAGAAGATAATATCAGCCCCATTACTCAAATCGAATACCTTGCCGGGTTTCAAATCTGCCGACGGGATTTGGTAGAAAAACGAGGAAACTAGTGCTATTACCGTAGTTACCGAAAGTGTTATCATAATCACTTTCATAATCTTGTCGAGCACATTAAACCTACCTATGGCGCTAATTGCAATACAGATGATTAAGAGGATTGCCGACATAGCTACCGGAGACATGGTCAGTCCGGTTATTTTCAAAGCAAGACCTGACGTTACAATGGTGACCGCAGCTTGGATGGTGAACATGGTACCAATGGTGAGCAGTGCTACAATTGCCAATGCCCATTTACCAATTCGTTTGAAGCCATGCAATAAGTTTTGTTGAGTTTCTTGTGTGTACTTGGGACCAAGTTCGAAAAATGGATACTTGAATATGTGTGCAAGGATAATCCCAACAATCAGGATGTAGCCATATTCCGCTCCTGCCTTGGTAGACTGCACCACGTGGGATACACCCACCGCAGCTCCGGCGTATAACAAGCCGGGACCTAATGCCTTAAGTTTTGAAAGCATGGTAGCAAGATAGTGATTCAATGAGATAATGTCTTGATGTTGTTGGCTATTGGCCGTTTGCCGTTGGCTTGTCTGTGATAATTACTAGTCACCACATTCATCTATTCGTGGCTATTGTCTCTCACAGAGATACGGAGACACAGAGTTTCACGGAGAAGCATTAAATATGGTGTGGTTCACACGAAGACGCGATGGAGTTGAAAATTGAAAATGGAGAATTGAAAATGGATGGTACAATTTGTAGTCGCCTTTCCGACAAACCTGCAAATGGCAAATAGCTAATGGCCAACAGCAATAAACAGCCATTCAATCATTAAAAAAGGGGCTCTCGTTCGAGGCCCCTTTTCAATTGATGTTTTTAAATGACTATCCGATACGAGCGATCAAGTCGGCAATACGGTTACTGTAACCTGCCTCGTTGTCGTACCAACCTAGTACTTTAACTGTGTTGCCTTGTACCATTGTGCTTTGTGCATCGAAGATACAAGAGTATGGGCTTCCAACGATGTCTACAGAAACGATTGGATCTTCTGTATACTCAAGGATACCTTTCAGGTTAGATTCAGCTGCTTTTTTGAATGCTGCGTTAACTTCTTCAAGGTTAGCGTCTTTCTTTAATTTAACAACGAAGTCAGTTGCGCTACCGGTAGGAGTAGGAACTCGCATTGAGTTACCGTTCAATTTACCTTGTAGGTGTGGCAATACAAGTCCTACTGCTTTCGCAGCACCTGTGCTTGTAGGGATGATAGAAAGTGCAGCTGCACGAGCACGTCTCAAGTCTGAGTGAGGTGCATCTTGCAAGCGCTGATCAGAAGTATACGCGTGAATCGTAGTCATGAAACCACTCTCGATACCATAAAGATCGTCCAACACTTTTGCCATTGGAGCTAAGCAGTTTGTAGTACAACTTGCGTTAGAAACGATAGTTTCAGTTCCTTCAAGTGTGTCGTCGTTTACACCAAGAACAACTGTTTTGATATCACCTTTAGCTGGAGCAGAGATGATAACTTTTTTCGCACCAGCTGTGATGTGTTTGCTCGCACCAGCCTCGTCACGGAAGATACCGGTTGACTCAAGAACTACGTCTACCCCTAGTTCAGCCCAAGGAAGTTCTTCCGGGTTGCGGATAGCAGTTGCACGAATTTTCTGACCATTAACAATAAGGTTGTCGTCATCAGACTCTACAGTACCATTGAATCTACCTTGTACAGAATCGTACTTTAACAAGTGAGCCAGTGTGGCATTGTCGGTAAGATCATTGATAGCTACTACTTCAACATTTTCCTTTTCAAGAAGGCATTTGAAAGAGAGTCGACCAATACGACCGAAACCATTGATTGCTACTTTCATTTTGTGATTTTTTTAATTGCGTTTATAAATGGCTGCAAAGGTAATTTTTTTAATTTTTTTGTTGTTGGATATTAGAATTATTTATTTCCTTTGCACCCTCGAAAAATCGCAGCAGCGGTTTGAGAGAGCTTAGCCCCTTAGCCTGCCT
>CAJXLR010000214.1 GCA_913056425.1 uncultured Bacteroidota bacterium | reverse complement strand
ACGATCGTAAAGGACTGGTAGCAACCGTACTGATTCATACCATCATTCTTCTGCTCATGCTAATTTGGGTAATTGGTCAGGCTGAAGATATGATTGACGATCCTGCCGGTGGTGTGGAAGTGAGTTTTGGCGAGCCGGACAATGGAGGTAGCTCAAACCGAGTTGAGACAACACCAACAGAAACTACTCCTACCCCAAAGAGTAATCCAAGTCCTGCAGTAACGCCTGAAGATCCAGTGGTTACAAATGACCAATCGGACGCACCGGAAGTTGAAACAAGTCCAACTCCTCAGCAAACGAATCCAAGTACAACTACAAACGACGAACCTGCGCAAGAGAGCTCAGAACCTTCGATATCAGAAGCACAGAAAGCGCTTGAGCGATTCAAGAATAGAAAGAAAACCGGTGACCAAAATCAATCTACCGGTGACGGTAAAACCGGCCCTAAAGGTCAGCCAACAGCAAACACCTCAGGTAAAGGAGGTAAATCTAGTGGTACCATGGGTAACTTCAATTACAACCTAAGTGGTTTTGGTATATCCAGTGCTCCAAGCATTAAAAACAATAGCCAGGATCATGGTTCAGTTACTATTGAAGTGTGTTTGGATAAACGAGGTAAAATTAAGTCACTCCGAAAAACAGGTGGTACAAGCACAAGCCTTTACTTAAAAGACTTGAGTATTAACGCGGTTAAACAATTTGAATTCTTCCCAATTGGAAGTCAGGCCGAAACAAACTGCGGAACGATCACGTTCAATTACGCACTACACTAATAGCACATCTTGACATACCAAGAGACCCTCGACTACTTATTTAGTCAACTTCCCATGTATCAGCGTGTGGGCCCTGTAGCTATGAAGAAGGACTTGGGTAATACCCTCGCGCTTTGCAAGCATTTGGGAAATCCTGAAAGTCAGTTTAAATCCGTACACATTGCCGGCACCAATGGAAAGGGAAGTGTTGCACACATGATCGCTTCTGTTTGCCAAGAGGCCGGTTTGAAAGTGGGTTTATATACGTCTCCGCACTTGGTGGACTTTCGAGAGCGTATCAAAATAAATGGAGCGATGATTCCGGAATCGTTTGTTATCGATTTCACAGAGAAAATTCGATCAACCATAACCGATATTCAACCGTCATTTTTTGAACTCACTGTGGCCATGGCGTTCGACTATTTCGCTCAACAGCAAGTAGATTTAGCCATTATAGAAACAGGGTTGGGTGGGCTACTAGACAGCACAAATGTGGTTTCACCTTTAATCAGTGTTATCACCAACATTGGCTACGATCACACCGATATGCTGGGCGAAACACTTGGGGAAATTGCGGGTGAAAAAGCAGGTATAATAAAAGCCGGTGTTCCATCCGTTGTCGGGAAAAGGCATACGGAAACAGATCCTGTGTTTATGAAAAAGGCCGCAGTGGTTGGGTCAGACCTAAGCTTTGCTGAAGATCTAAACTTACCAAATTACACCTCAGATTTAACAGGTAGTTACCAAGTGGAGAATGTTCGCACAGTAGCGGCCGCACTCAACATCCTAAATCACCCACAGATTACTGAGCATCACATCATTGATGGTCTAAAACATGTGGTTCAGAACACAGGCTTGGCAGGTAGATGGCAAATTATCCAGCATCAACCGAAAGTGATTTGTGACACAGGCCATAATAAAGATGGACTAACACGAATTATAGAGCAGTTACAGTCTGAAGACTTCCGGAAACTGCACATTGTTTTTGGTCAGGTAGGCGGGAAAAAGACCGAAGAGACCATCGAGTTGCTTCCTGTAGAAGCCGAATACTATTTAAGCGCACCATCGGTGATACGAGGACTACCGGTAGGTCAATTAGCAGAATTGTTTAAGCAAGAAGCCCTGTCCTACAAGACGTTCGACTCTGTACAAGAAGCGTATTCTGCTGCACTGCAAAATGCTGAGGACACGGACCTAATATTTGTTGGTGGCTCAACCTTTGTTGTTGCGGACTTTCTAGCGTTTATTCAGTCTAAATAAAGTTACTCTAGTCTTCAGCCGAAAAGGTTTCCCAGACACTGTGGATGATATTAATCGCATAGAAATCGATAATAGGAATCCAAACCGAACGGTTTAAGACCAATACACTTTTACCTATTCAGCTATCCTACCCACTTCACTTTAGGGCCGGACTCCGATTATAAAGCTTTGCGTCGCTTTAGTTCGTTGACGATTAACGACATTTCACGACCTACCTGACCGGCAACGGAGCTGTTCTCTTCTGCACGTCGCCCCAAATAAGGAAGCACTGCACGAACCGGACCATACGGAAGATACTTGGCAACATTATATCCTTTTTCAGCGAGGTTAAACGAGATATTATCGCTCATACCAAATAGTTGGGCAAAGTAGAATCGTTCGTCGTGTAGAGGCAAACCTGCTTCAGTGATTTTAGACGCCAGTAGCGCGGAGCTTTTTTCATTATGGGTTCCCAAGCAAATGGAAACCAAATCACGTTCGTCGAAACACATGTTGAGGGCAGCGTCGAAATTATCGTCGGTTACTTGTTTGGTAGGCTGTATTGGATCTGAGTAACCATGTTCTTTCGCTCGCTCTCGCTCCTTCTCCATGTACGCACCCCGAACGAGTTTGTACCCGAGTTTGATGTTGAGTTCCTTGGCCTTAGCGATTCGTTTGCTCAAATATTCTAGACGGTCTACACGATACATCTGAAGCGTATTGTAAATCCAAGCATGACTTGAGTTGTACTTCTTCATCATCTCAAACACCATGTCATCGATAATATCCTGAATCCAAGTCTCTTCAGCATCGATAAAAAGTCGTACTTGATTCTCAACCGCTGCATTGCACAAATAATCAATGCGCGATTTTACTTCATTGAGCTCTTCGTTTTCTTTGGTGCTCAAATCGCCCGTACTGGCTCTTTGTAACAATTGGAACCGTGCAATACCGGTAACCTTAAAAACCGCAAAAGGATATTTAGCTTCCTTTTGGGCTTCCAAGATTGTGCGCTCAATCTCTTTCACATTTGCCTCAAACGTCTTTTCATCCTCTGCACCTTCAACGGAGTAATCTAGGATAGAACCAACACCTCGTTTATGAAGCATATCGGCTGTCTTACCGCAGTCGTCTATCGATTCTCCCCCACAGAAATGGCGAAAAATGGTGTTCTTCACCATACTCTTTAACGGCAAACCAATACGCAAAGCAAAGGCTGTTGCACTGGGTCCATACTTGACAAGAAGAGGCTTATTGAACATTGAAAACAACCACTTGGCTTGCTTCAATTCTGTATTGGATTTATGTTTGAATGCGACCTCGGTATTATCGAACTGCATAGTTTACAAATTACACTAGCAAAAATACTCCAAAACCCAGTTTGAAGTCTGATAAAGAACAGCTTGGAAAGGTATAATTTCATAAGCCCCGTATACGATGTTTTAAAGCGTATCATGTTTGGGAACAAACTCAACCAAGCTGCTGAATTTCATTTCAACACAATTAAACCAGGAGACCGGATTTTACTTGTGGGCGGTGGTACCGGTAAAATCCTGGAAAATCTCCCACACCATTGTCACGTCACTTACATCGATTCTTCTTCACACATGCTGCATAAGGCACAGAAGGTAAATTACGATGGGATTGTCGACCTCATTCATGAAGACATTCGAAGTTGGCAAAGCGAAACGTCTTTCGATGTAATCATGTTCCCGTTTATACTGGATCTTTTCGAGGACACAGAAATCCATGCGATTCTTCAGCAGATCATTTCGGTAATGGCTCCCGAGGGAAGATTGTTGGTATCAGACTTTTATCCTACGCACAAGGTTTTTAGATTAAAAAATCGCATCCTTCTACATTCTACTCTCCTATTTTTCAAGGTATTCACAGGTCACAAGCTCAAAGATGTTCCGAACATCAAAGATTCAATTTCAGCCACCAACCTTGAATTAACCAACGACCATGATGTAATTCCGGGTATGGTGTTTGCCTCTGTGTGGACAAAACCGGTATACTAAACTCTGTAAAATCCGGGTTGTAAGAAGAACGTGAAGATTAACAAGGTCATAAATCCTTAAACGAGTATTTAGACGACATTCCACAATTCGAATTGGGCAGGTCATATTTAATCATGTCCGCTTCTCATGAGTTTAAGACTTCAGTTCTTCAACCGCTCGAAAAGTTGATGCAAGAC
>CAJXLR010000213.1 GCA_913056425.1 uncultured Bacteroidota bacterium | reverse complement strand
AGTGCTGCTCCAAATTCTTACTCTCAAACAATAACTGGATAGCCCATTGCCAATCTTGATAGTTGCTGCCATTCAACCTTGGGACTTCGATTTTCATTCCACTAATATTGTCTGTCATCTTGCCAATTGTCAACTGGGCCCATAACCTGTTGTAAGTGCGCAGGTTATGGAAAACAAGTATATACGAATAAGTGTTTATTGTATACGTTGATAACAGTAATAGTAGAAGTAGGGCATCACAACATCTGGAAAACAAAACTAATATCAATAACAAATACACATGAACATTACACATGATTAAGTTTAATTGAAGGGAAGATTTAATTTGATCATCTAGTTTTAACACTCCCCCTCAAATATAATGCTTCTCAGTTCAATAAATCTCGGCTTTGCCAATGGTTTTGTCATTATGTCTGCCAGTTGATCTTTAGTGGGTATATGAACCAAACTGATATCGCCACGCTGAATAAGATCTCTCACAAAATGGTGCGCAACATCAATGTGCTTTGTTCTGTCGTTAATTCTTGGGTTTGTAGCAAGTGAAATGGTGCTTTTGTTATCTTCAAAAATAACTGACTGCTCAAATAAGACACCACAGTCGTTGTATAACTGTTTCAACCAGATAAATTCTTGTGCAGCAGCGCTTAAAGCCAAATATTCAGCTTCGGTCGTACTACGAGCAACCACTGCTTGTTTACGGCATTTCCAGCTCACGAGTGCACCGCCGACAAAGAACATAAAACCCGAATGACTTTTACGATCATCTAAATCACCTGCCCAATTCGCGTCTGCATATCCTTTCAGAACTGCCATTGATCCTTTCCTAAATATTAAACCTACCTGTGATGATCCCTTCAAGTACCTCAAGACTCGCAAAACACCAGCCCATTGAAGAGTTGTTGGTACTGACATAAACTGACTCAAAATGGATGCTGCATAAGCCAAATCAGGTCTTGTACATGTTACCAGATACATTAAACAACCAACTGCTGATCGAAAACAAGTAGGCTCCTTCAGGACATCTGAATCATTTTTCATGAAACGACAATTTGCTTCAAGTGGAGTACTGACAGGATTTGCTTCACTCATCCCAAATCTTTCAAGAATACCTCGCACGCAATTCTCTTGATTGATTAATAACTCCCCTTTATCACGATTTCTAGTGATCTTGAGACCCAAAATAAACTCGACCTCGCCTTGATCCACCATTTTGAATTTGTCCGAAAGCATTTTCTTCGTTTGACAAACCAGTTCTAATGATTTTGACACAATAAGTAAATCATCAACATAAACTACCAACAGAACAAAATGAGAATCCACCTTCTGAATATATAAACATGGTTCCATCAACGATTTCTCAAAACCAATTGCAACCAAATGCGCGTCAAGTTTCTGGTTCCACAATCGTGCTGCTTGCTTTAAACCATAAAGCCCTCTTTTCAGCTCACATACCTTATTAGGAAATTTTGCGTCCTCGTATCCCGGAGGTTGTTTCATATACACTTTGAAGTCAAGGTCGCCATTCAAAAAAGCAGTCTTTACGTCCATTTGGTGAGCTTCCAAATCAAGATTCGCAACTAAAGACAACACGGCACGAACAGTTGTCATTCTAGCAACTGGTGCGAAAACTTCATTGAAGTCCTCACCTTCCTTTTGTGAAAAACCTTGCGCTACCAGTCGAGCTTTAAAACGATCAATACTATTGTCTGATTTTCGCTTGACTTTGAACACCCATTTGCAACCCACAACATTGACATTCGATGGCTTGTCAACTAACTGCCAGGTTCCCATTTTCAGTAAAGAACTAAACTCGTCATCTGTTGCTTGTCGCCATTCATGCGAATACTCAGATGACCAAGCTTGACTGATTGTCGAAGGCTCTAAAGGGTCATCAACTAGGGTCTCCGCAAAATTGCAACCAGCACCAACGCATTGAGGTGCTCGTGTTGAACGCTTCTCAGGAAGACTACTCAAAGATTGAAGAAATGTCTGTTCATAAGTCGGAAGCACTCTTTGTTCTGGTGCTAATACTTCTCTACTAAGCTCAGAAGTCTCGTTAAAACAATCATCAATCTGAGCATTCTCGTCAACACAATTACCAATCTCCCCCTTGACGGAAACTGCGTCATTTAAAACAACTTCTACATTATTTGTACCAAGAAAGAGGTTTTCGTGGAAAATAGCATCACGACTAATGAACATTTTCTTCTTCTCTTGATTCCAAAACTTGTATCCTTTGCAACCAGAAGGATATCCCACGAATATAACACGCTCTGATTTACTGCCAAACTTTGACCGCTTATTTTTGGGTATCAATACATCTGCATAACAACCAAATACGCGAAAATAAGAAACTTCTGGTATTTCTCCTGACCACAACTCAAAAGGTGTTTTTCCAAAAGCTGACTCTGTTGGAGTTCTATTTCGTACATGTGCCGCAACTGCAACTGCTTCGGCCCAAAACTCAGAACCCAATCCAGATGCTTTTAACATAGCTGAGGCTTTGTCGACTAGCGTTCGATTGAGACGTTCTGCAACCCCATTTTGCTGTGAACTACCCGGAACGGTAAACTCTCGTCCAATTCCTTTCACCTTACAAAATTCATTAAACTGTGTCGACACATACTCACCACCATTATCTGAGCGAATAATTTTCAGCTTATGCCCTGTTTTATTTTCCATTAAAGCAATAAAGTCGAGAAATTTATCATAAACTTCTGACTTTGCCTTCATAAAATAAACGAAACTCATTCGAGAATAGTCATCAATAAACGTTAAGAAATACCGACTACCACCAACAGATGCTGTCTCCATGGGACCACACACGTCACTATGGACACGTTCCAGCAATTGAGTTGCCCGATGCTCACTCTCCTTGGGAAAAGCCAAACGATGCTGCTTCCCTTCGGCACACGGTAGACAGTTATCACGTTGTCGAATGTTCTTGACACCTTTAACATACTTTCCATCAAACAGTTTACAAACCACATCTTTGCTCACATGACCAAACCGAGCATGCCAAATTTCAATAGACGCATTGTCTAATGCCACACACGTTTGAGCAACTTGTCGAACTTGTAAAGGGTATAAACCATGTCGACGTTTTGACACTCCAACGACTCGACCATCTTTACTGAACACTGTAGCATTACCTGAACTAAAGACCACTTTACCTCCAGATGCGTCAATCGCTGCAACTGATATAAGTGACTTTCCCATGTCAGGAACTATCCACACGTCTCTCAAATGGACTTGTATGTTGCTACCCGCAAGTGTACATAGTAAAGAACCGCTACCAATTGCGTTTACAGTACCGTTGTCGCCGAGTGTAACTTGATGAGGTTCACTGAAGCTCTGGAAATCATCCAATAAGTCTTTGTTGTTCGTCATATGCTGCGATGCCCCACTATCGATTAACCAGGTATCGCTTCCGAAATCCCCCGCGCTAGATAAAAATGCCACAGCACTGTTATTTTGAGCTTTATCAGGTTGATATTTTCCTCCATGACCATCTTTGTTGAAAGCAGCCTTTCCTCTTCCATGAGATACTTTGGATTTTTTAGGACAGAAACGCGCAATATGTCCAGCTTCGTGACAATTATCACAATGTCCTGGTACCCTACCTAGGCGTTTATGGTTAGCTTGCCCACCCGAATATTTTTGAGCAAGATTTGCATTTTCAACCACTGCTTTGTCCATCAAACGATCAGCATCGTTCAGCAACAGCCCTTTAACTTTCTCGAAAGAGAGGTTCTCTTCTCCCAACACGTCTAATGAGGTTATCAAAGCCTGATATCTATCAAGTGGTAAACTACCCAAAACAGTCATTGCCAACTCCTGATCATCAATATTTTCTCCCATATCCTTAAGCTCCTGCTGTAACTGCTGCAATTGATTTAGATGTTCCACTAAATTATTACCTTGTTTATACTTCATGGTATAATATTGTTCCCGTTTGCGAACTTTCTGGAGAAGTGATTTTCTCGAATACAAATCGCTAAGCGCTTTCCACATCTCCGCTGCAGTATTCTTCTGCTTGATATGCGGCCACTGATTTTCATTGACCGAAAATACCAACAAAGCTCTAGCTTGTTTTTCATTCTTCGTCCAGGTCGCTAACGCATCTTGATCATTAGGTGGAGTTACTTGCTTTAAGTGCTGCTCCAAATTCTTACTCTCAAACAATAACTGGATAGCCCATTGCCAATCTTGATAGTTGCTGCCATTCAAC
>CAJXLR010000212.1 GCA_913056425.1 uncultured Bacteroidota bacterium | reverse complement strand
TCGGGAGATTTTCCCTTGAATATTTGGTGGAAATTGGCGAGGGATTACCGATAAACCCCTCCCCATGGTCAAGTTAATCACTTATCGGGACAGCACAATGTTGTAGTCTCCCAAAAGCTTCAAACGATCTCCGTAAGCGTTATCCAGTTTGAGCGAAGTGAATATTGATTTCTGGTTTCACCTGACAATTTTACTATTTTCCCAACATGCTTTTGAGAATCAAACAAACCATAGTCTTAGCGTTGATTTCGCTTACGGCATATTCCCAAAACTATGAGTACAAGCCGTTAATCTGTAGAGGGTCAATGCCAGCTGATTTTAGCACTGTGTTCTCAGAGAAAGTTGAGCAAGATCGCAATGCCATTGGTACTGAGTCGGACTTGTCTAAACGCCAGTCTCTCGAGTTTGCAGTGATGACAAATTACTTCAATCACAATTTGTTGATAAGCGGACGGGTATTGTACGGAGATGAAATTAGCGAGCTTTCGGAGAAAATTTTGGACAAGCTACTTAAAGATGATCCTGAATTGCGCGACAAATTGCGGGTCTATACTGTGCGTACCAATACCGTGAATGCATATTCCACAAACCAAGGAATCATATTCGTTACGATGGGTTTGATTGCCAGACTCCAAAACGAAGCACAGCTCGCATTTGTGTTGGCCCACGAAGCTGCGCACGTCAAACACGAACATGTCTTGCATTCTTTCGAAAATAGGAAAGAATTGGCGTCACGAAGTGGTGGATATCGTGGTATGGACTGGGAGGAGCGAACGTTGAAAGCGTACCAGTACAGTAGAGAAGCAGAGTACGAAGCAGATACCGAGGGTCTTGAATATTTTACGGCTGCCGGTTATGACTCAGCTGAAATATATCAGAGTTATGATATCTTAATTCGTGGTTATTTGCCAATCGAAGAGCACAAGTTTTCATTTGCCAAAATCGAAGACGAACATTTTCAAATTCCCGACTTTTACAAAATTGACTCGTGTGATGCGATACAGTCGTATGAAGATATAGACGACGAGAAAAGCACGCACCCGAATAACCGGAAACGGAAAGAAGCAATTCAAGACGCCATAAAATCAAACTCCCTGAAGTTTGGCTCTTTAAAGTATGCGATTACTGATTCGGCGAATTTTCAGGCCATTCAAACACGAGCTAGATTTGAAATGGTTGGTAATTTCCTCAGGTCAAACAACTACTTATCTGCGTTACACCACATTCAAATCCTGCAAGAAGACTATCCGGACTCGGAGTATTTGAAGCGCGCTGAGATAATGTGTTGGTACGGTATGCAAGAAATGTCGTGTAACCAACAGAAAAGTGACTACAGTACCGGTTACCGCGATCTTGAAGGACAAATACAAGCGGTTTATTACCTAGGTGCAAAACTACCAAAGAAAGGCTTTAACCTTCTGGCAACCCGGTTTATTTGGGAGAATAGTGTTGGACTAAACGACACCTTCATTAATCGCTTAAAACAACGAAATTTAGACCTGCTTGCTCAAAACGTAAAGCGCGATTTTATTCTGGAAACGTATCCAACTGCTGATACTGTTAAAACAGTGAAGAGAAAACGTCGCAAACGGCGAACAGACTTTCTTCAGCCGGCATTGGTAGAGTTATTTAAGTCAGATGATTTTGCTGCGGAACTGGAAGCAGCATATGTTAGAAATAAGGAAGCAGAGGAAGATGATTCGGACGATAGTGAAGACGAAGAATATGAGGATTTGTCCGGTGATAGCTATGTGAGCGGAATTACCTCGTATTACGGTCTTTCCGACGTGCACAAAGTCATTATGCTAAAGCCCAGGTTCTTCCGTATCGACCTGAGAAAGCCTGTAGAGAAACAAATGCTTCAGTCCGACGACCAACAAATGGACCTACTCGAGCGGACAAGAGATCTCGCCGATAAAACAGATATTGAACTTGTGGTAGTTAACGAAACCGAATCGAACGAAGTGACTACCGAATGGTTTAATAAGTATATCGTTTTGGCCGACTGGTTAACCGAAGAGTCGAATTACGAAGGCTTGGGATTTAACAGTTTTGCGAGTCAGAAATTACCTGAAGTACGCAAGTATTTTGGTTCCGACTACTTGGCTGCTAGTGCGGTATGGCACTTCTCGTCTAGAAAGCCATTTAATTTCTGGTTGGCGGTAATATCCGCGGCATACGTTGTGCCGTTCCCATTTTATTTAGCGTGGCAGCTGCAGGCAAATCACTACATGGATTACTCCTTTGTGGTATTTGATTTAAAGTCAGGAGAACCAGCGTTTATTGACAGCAAGTCACTTCCGGCCAAGTACCGACGAGACGTAATCAATGCCCACCTTTACAATAGTCTTAACCAATTAAGCCGACCGAATGAATAAGTTACTAGTTATACTCATGTTTGTCGCAGTTGCATTGAGTGCAAACGCGCAGAAAGTGCTTGTGTCGGGTTACATGGGGCACACGGATTATGTCTATACCAAATTTCACACTGGAATACGATCGAATAATCCAGAGCGACCGCGAGACATGACAGAAAGCGCGTTAGATGGTTTGCTTTTAGGCCAATACGGCTTTAAGACAGAAAACGAAGTTGGATTTGGGAAAGCTTTTTCAAATCAACTGGCGGTTCAAGTTTTCGCAGGGTATAATGTGATGTCGTATGACCCTGTTCCCTACAGTGTGTATGGCGGTTTATATAGTGTCCAAGGTTTGCCGGTTGGAGAGTATCGGGGGGTTTACGGCTCACCGGAGATACGCGACATGTTCTTCGGATCTACATTCAAGTTTTTCAGAAGAAACCGAGGCGGACTCGCACCAATGGGACCGTACTTTGGGTTGGGCTTTGTGCTTCATAACGACAAGTTAACAATGGACAATATGGCATTTCGATTGAAAGAGCCTAATGACGACACCTACAAGCCTTACCCCATACCAAACCCTCCGGAGTACAGTTTTAAGTCGTTTGAGTTGAATGCAAGTGCCGGAATCGTCCGAGGAATTACCGATCGCTTACTTCTGGACGTTGGTGTACAAACGGGATGGAATATCAACAGCGCATACCTCGAATACCCAGAGAATGTTCAATTTCAAGAAAACTTAAATGAAGGATTTTCGCAGGTGCTAAACCGATATTACTTGGTCAAAGCATCGGCGTCACTAATCTTCTTGCTCTAGGGGCTTACTTACCTAATTCTCGGAAGTAATCACGCGCTTTGTTCTTGTAGTAAGGAGATAAGTCGGGTGGGAGGGTTTGTAGCAGTTCCTGCTCTTTTTCCTTCTGCTTCAGATATTCTTCAATACTCGGAGGCACTGGGCGATTTATGTCCTTGCCTTCGTTCGATTTTCGTTTGTTGTCTTTCTCCTGATTACGCTCTGCTTTTTCATGCTCAAGCAAACGGGTCAAGATTTCTTGCTGACGTTTCAACACGTTTTGATTCATGCGCTTGTTGTATAAATCACGCTCTAAATCGTCCATCATCGTTTCCGTTTTGTTGAGATCACCAAGACTATTCCCCTTACCTTCTTTCTCCAGCATTTTTTTGAGTTCTCGGAGCTTCTTGCGAATGGCAGCTTGCTGTGCAGCGGCTGTTGCAAATTGTTTACTCGATGGCTTACCACCCTCTTGCTGTTGTTTGCCCATTTGCTCCAACTGTTTCTTCAGAGATTCCTGCATTTCACGCATGGATTTCGCACCACCGGGCTTTTTGTTCTCGCCGGGTTTTGAACACTGACCGGAACCGGGTTTAGACTGCATCTGCTGTTGCATTTGCTCTAAACTGCTTTCAAGCATGAGTGCCAGGTTATTCATGGATGTCATCACATATTGTTGGTGATTGATGACCATGTGTGTTCTACGCTCACCTAGATGTTCGATTGCCTTCTTAATATTCGTGTTAACTGCTCCAATTTCTTTGTTGATGAAATGCTCAACTTGTTGCACGCGCTTGCTCAGCGCAAAGAGTGAGTCTTCGATTATTTGCGCATCATCTTTGATCTTTTTCTGCTCTTGACCCAATTCAACATAGCGCGGGTTGTAACCTCGAGTCTCTTTGAACGACTCCATGAGTGCTTCTTGGTCCTTACTTACTTGAATTAGGTTATCTAAGATCCCACGAAGTGTATTGTAGTCTTCGATGTGCTGTTGTTGCATGGCCAATTGCATTTGGTTGTTGAGCTCTTGGGCCATTTTCTTCATTTCATCACCGGCTTTTTTTTGTTGTTGACCGGCCTTGGA
>CAJXLR010000211.1 GCA_913056425.1 uncultured Bacteroidota bacterium | reverse complement strand
GATTTGGGAAGCGAGTAAGTATGCTGATCGCGATAAAATGATAAAGAAGCTTGATAAAAGTGTAGTTTCATTCATCAAAGTGAAAGACAAAACTCAAGCTATTGCGAAAGCATTGGCGCCAAAAATTGATGAAATGTCTTCAGAATGGAGAGCTATAAGCGCTGAATTGAGTACGCTGATGCCAAAACTAGCGGACATCAAGCAAGCCTATCAGGACGACCAGTTTGTACCTGATGCGAACAGCACGCTGAGACTTACCTATGGTCATGTAAAAGGATATTCTCCTGCCGACGCCGTATATAATGATCCATACACAACCTTGGATGGCATTATCGAGAAGGCTCAGCCAGAAGGAGACTACTACATGCCGGAAAACTTTCTAAAGAAGTACAAAACAGTTACTGCAAACGACAATTTGAAACACCCAACGAAAGACCAAGTAGTTGTTGGAATGTTATACAATTTGGACACGACCGGTGGTAACAGTGGTAGTCCAATCCTAAACGCAAAAGGCGAATTGGTGGGTGTAAACTTCGACCGTGCATTCTCGGCAACCATTAATGATTTCGAATGGAACGAATCATACAGTCGCTCCATAGGTGTAGATATTCGTTACGTTCTTTATGTGATGAAATACATCAACGAGGCGGATGCGGTGCTGGACGAGTTAGGAGTTGAGTTATAATCGAGAAAAAGGTGATATCTATCTGAGAGGTGCGGTAATGCCGCTCGATAATATAATTTCGCAAACACTTTAAATAGAACAATTAAAATAGATACAATGAAGAGAATCTACCTAATGCTGGTCATGATTGTCGCCGGAATCGGATTCCGCGCTCAGGCCGACGAGGGAATGTGGTTACCACATCTAATTCAAGGACAAACGTATGATGAGATGGTAAAGCTTGGCATCAAGCTTACTCCAGAGCAGTTGTACGATGTCAATAATTCTAGTGTAAAAGATGCTATCGTACGTTTAGGTCGTGGCTTTTGTACCGGTGAGATTATTTCCGACCAAGGATTGATGCTTACAAACCACCACTGTGGTTTTGGTGCAATTCAAAAACTAAGCTCGCCAGGTGTAAAGAATTACTTGGAAAATGGTTTTTGGGCAATGAAAAAGAGTGATGAGTTGTATGCTGGTTTCTCTGTGTCTTTCTTGCAAAAAATCGAAGACGTAACCGATGAGGTATACAAAAACCTTAGCGAAGACATGTCATACAACGATCGTATGGCAGCTATTCGTAAAGCTTCAGGTGAGATCGCAAAACGTTACAACGACGAAGAGAAACACATTAGTGGAACAGTAAAATCATTCTTTGAAGGGAATAAGTACTATGTGTTCATTTACCTTACTTTCCCGGATGTTCGATTAGTTGGAACTCCTCCAAAGTCATTAGGTAAGTATGGTGGAGAAACGGACAACTGGATGTGGCCACGTCATACATGTGACTTCTCTATGTTCCGTGTTTATGCAGGTAAGGACAACAAGCCTGCTGAGTACAGTGAAGATAACGTTCCATACAAACCAAAGCACCACTTGCCTGTAAGCCTTAAAGGAATCAAAGAAGGCGATTTTGCTATGATCTTTGGTTACCCGGGAAGCACGGATCGTTACCTTACATCTTACGGTGTAAACTACGCTACAGAGAAGGAATTCCCTTCACGTGTTAAAGTGCGTAGAAACAAGCTTGACATCTACGAAAAATACATGTCAATGAACGAAGCAAACAGGTTAATGTATGCGTCTAAGTATGCCGGTGTAAGTAACTACTGGAAAAACTTCATGGGGCAAACTCGTGGATTAAAACGTTTAAACATTGAAGACCGCAAACGAAAAGAAGAGCAAGCTTTCAATACATGGGCTAATGCTTCAGACGATCGTAAAGAAATGTACGGTAACGTAATTAATCTGTACGAAACTGGCTTTGAGCAGCTAAATAATTACAAAATGTCCCAAGTGTACTTGAACGAAGCAATCTTTGGGATTGAAGCCTTGGCGTATGCATATGGGTTTAGCAGCTTGAATGGAGAGATGACGGATGAAGAGCGAGCAGAAGTTGCAGCAGGTTTAGCAGAAGAAGCTGAAGCGCATTACAAGGACTACATTCCAATGCTTGATCAAGAAGTATGTGCAGCCATGTTAACGCACTACTACAACGATATCCCTAAAGATCAACAACCGGCTAAATTCATCAAGCTGGTAGAAAAGAATAAAGAAGACTTTGACAAAATTGCGGCTAAAATCTTCAAGAAATCATTCCTTGTCGACAAAGACAAAACATTGAAATTCCTCGAAAAGCCAAATACCAAGAAATTGGCGAAAGATCCAATGTACAATCTTATGGCTACCATGCTAAGTAACTACTTTGCGTCAGTACGTGGCCAAATCACAAAAGCAAATGAGTCGCTTGCTAAAGCTAAGCGTTTGTACGTGAAAGGGTTGATGGAGATGAACAAAGACAAGGCTTATGCATCCGATGCAAACAGTACTATGCGTTTCACGTATGGTTCTGTAAAAGACTATTATCCTGCCGATGCGGTACACTACGACTACTTCACAACAATGGATGGTGTATTAGAAAAATATGTACCAGGCGACGATGAGTTCGACTTGCCGAAAAACTTCATTGAACTCGCAAAAAAGCGTGAATACGGTCAGTATGCCGACAAAGATGGAGACTTACATGTATGCTTTTTAAGTAACAACGACATTACAGGTGGTAACTCAGGAAGTCCGGTTATAAACGCAGAAGGCCATTTGATTGGTACTGCATTTGATGGAAACTGGGAAGCTATGAGTGGTGATATTGCATTCGAACCAGAATTGCAACGTACCATCTCTGTAGACATCCGTTACACACTTTGGGTAGTTGACGTACTTTCAGGAGCTGGTCACCTCGTAGAAGAAATGACCGTTATCAAGTAACGAAACAATATAAAGCAAATAAAAAGCCGGAGAATAATCTCCGGCTTTTTTTATGTCTAAAACTGGTATCCGAAGGTGGTTGGTTTTTGTGAGAATAAAGGCAATTAACAAAAAAGTGTCTCCATGGAGACACTTTTTTGGTTTCAAAACCTCCCTATGCAATCAGTAAATCTCCGAGTGCAAAGGAGCGTATTGCGGACGTTCAGTTAATACTCGTCCTAATTATTTCTCATCTTACCGATGATTGAATTCATCGTCGCTTTCAGCTTTTCCGCTGCCTCGGTAACTGCCTTGTCTTTGTCATCACTTTTGCTTTGAACAAGAACGGGCTGTTTACCTTTTAAGCGCGCTTCAATTTTACATAAGATATCATCTGCGCCTCCTTTGTCTCCATTCTGATCCGAAAGATGTACTTCAATTCTCGTTATGTGATCGGTGAGATGTTTCAAGGTTTTCTCGAGCTTATCTTCAACAGATGCCTTTAAATTTTCAGTGCCTTGAATATGCTTGTCGGTGTTGAGCTGTAATTGCATAAAAGTGTTGTTGGTCAATTAATTATGGTATAAACAAACTAAACGAAATCAAATCAATTTAGTTCGCACCAAACTCCTGAATATTATCAGTTTTGCTTCTTAGATTTTCATCTCGAAAGGTCAAATAATATGTCTTATTGTTTTCTTCAAATTCTATTTCAAAGTCTGATGCAAAAGCTTTGTCGCCAGTTGGAAACCAGTCTTTGATCTCATAATTAACACAGACGAACAATCCATGCTCATCTCCAACAGCACAAAAGCGCTCTAGATCGCCATCGTAAATATTAAGTCCAGCCTTTTGTCTCAACACTTGATAAACAGAGCCTATGTTCTTAACCGGCAGTCCGATTTCGGAAACTGCAATTAGCGAATCGCTCCCAAAGGGTTTTTCACTTGAATTTTCCAGGTTCTTTCTTGCGATAAGCTCAACGATATTCTTGTCTCGATCATAGAAGTAAATTGCTTTCGCGTTCCAATTCTCAAAATCCTGAATTTCAGCATCCCCGTCTTTTAGTACCTCTACCCTATTCGTAACCCAGTTAAGTGCCAGACTTTCTTGGTTACATGGAATATTTATGGCAAAATGATAAGGAGTAGCTTCCTTACTTTCAATTAAATGTAAACGTGTCTCTCCTATCGCTATGACTGCAGAGTCTTCAGATTGTTCAAGCACGTGCAATCCAAGTGTTTCACCGTAAAAACTCACTTGATGATGAAGGTTACTGGAGTAGAGTTTTATATGCTTGATTTTCATGTTTGGTCGAAATTACGATA
>CAJXLR010000210.1 GCA_913056425.1 uncultured Bacteroidota bacterium | reverse complement strand
CAACGAGGAGATTCAAGGCATTGACTGGGGTCATGAAAAAATGACTGCCAATGCCCAAATGGTTAACAAGATGACCATGGATCAGCAACAATCTTCTTCATCGCCTGGAAATGGAAGCATTGGCAAATTGAAACTGATCAGTGAAATGAAGGAGAAACTGGAGGCTGTCACTGGAGGAGCCTCAAGAAAGAACTCCATCAAATCCACTGCTTCTAAGAAGAGTGATGCCTCAATGGATGAAGCTGTGGGAAAATTGGAAGAGAAAAAGAAATTGCTGAAAAAAGATTTTCTTACTCAAAATTTCATTGATAACCACATGATCTCTGAAGAGATCATCAATCAGGCCTTTGACCTGAAATATCTACCTTGGAAACTAAATATTTATGGATGTTTTTATTTTTTTTATAAAATATTTCATTATGGTAGGTATAAATCAAAAATTAAACTGGATTGGACTGATACTAGTCCTAGCGATGTTCACCGCATGTGGTAGCAAGAAATCTGCACTAACCATTTCAGACAACTATCAGTTGGTCTACAATCTTTCAGGTGTTGGGACACCATACAATTTCATTGTAGATGTGATTGATCGAGAACCGGACTTGGTCTTCGATTACAAAATGACAAACTCGAGTGAAACTAGTGGTCGTATCTTTATAACTCAGGGCGATTTGGACACTGCTCGGGGTCAGAACAATTATTTCAGTGGAGGTCAGCGCAGTTTGAAAAAGCAAACTACCATTTGGATATCAAAGCGAAGTTATGCCGAACTAAAAGACAACGGATCTACCGTTTTTTTCGTTCCTCAAATGTTTGGGTCCAAGAAGGAAGAATACAAATACGACGGGGAAGAAAAGTACGAGGTTTCAATAAACGGGAAAACAAAAACGGTTACAACATTCATTGCTCGGAGCACTCAAAATGACGCTCATTTCATGCGTATCCTCGACAGTGCCGGAGACCCATTCATTCTAGAAATGGTGATGGACTTTAAAATTGAATTAAAGGAAATAAACTTTGTGGACTAGCTCCTGCTACTTGTAACCCCCGAGCTCAAATTCTCTCGAAAGGTTAAACCCAAAGTGTAAGTTACCTCGTGCCCAACTATTTGTGGTTTGGGTGATCGCAGCTTTTTCAAACGTTCCAGTTGCGTTGGTTACGTGCAATTGGAAGGTGTGCCATCCCGTATTTATGTCTATCCCAATAGATAAAGGGTGGTCGAACCGATCATTTATTTGATTTGGTGCCACCCAGAAATACTCAACATTGAGGGTAATCGATGGCAGTATTTTTTGCCTTAAACCAACTCCCACAGAGAAGACATCATGTGCGTATTGAGAGGAGTCGATAAGGTTACGATGAATTACCGTTGGCATTAACTGGGCCGAGAACTTCTCTCCAAACTTTCGGGCAACAACAGCTTGGTGTAAATAGCTCAGTCTACTGGTAAAAAAGTTTGTGCGATTTGCAGGGGGTTCCATACCATTCATGGTCATACCGGCAACATAAACTGCGCTAATCGGCATCTTGCCATTTTTTTCAATTTGTCGTAGGAACCGATATTTTACAAAACCGTCCACGGTTCGCTCAAACGTACTTCTTCCAATACCAACTTGCAGGTTATCGGTTATTCCGTAGTCGAAACTCATACGCATGGTCGCGTTGTCCAAACCAAAGAAATTAGAATAACCTTCCGATATGTCGCCAAATCGGTGATTGATTCTAAAGTCTAGTGTCTTTTTATTCAGCATTTCAGTCGTGTGACTGTTCACGATTCGACTGCTGTAGAACGTTTTGGTAGTGTATTCGACCTCGTTTGAACCGCCCAGTAAGGCATCTAGTTCGTCATCCTGAGCAGAAGCACCCGTAGCCGTTAGTAACAGGATCAATACTGTGGTAAGTAGTTTTTTCATCTTTTACGGGCTCCGTCATTAATCCAAACTGTGATTTTGTCTATCTCACACTTAGCAAGTTTTCTGTTGTTAGCACTTTTTGGCATAAATGAAGCATTTCCATCGTGAGTAATGGAACTTAATAACTTACCATTATCTACATACGTTTTCACATTGTCGTAACCATCTAGGTTTACACCTCCACCAATACTCTGGTGGGCTGCGTTACTGTGACAAGCTAAACACTCACGTTGAAGTATGGCCACGATATCCGTATCAAATGACATGTCTACAGTATCGCATGTGGTAACCGGATAAAGTTCCTCTTCTACATCGTAATAACATCCGGTGGTGCTCAGTATGGCACAGAACGCTACGATTGCAAGGGTAATGGATGTCTTCATATCTTAATTGTCTTTAGCTCCGTCGTTAATCCATGCCTGAACCTGACGCATGGCACAATCTTCAATAGGCCCTCCTGGAGGCATTGGCTTGCGCACTCCATCACGTGTAAGAACACTGATTAAATGCCCATTGTCTACAAGTGCTTTTAAATCATTGTAATTACGTATTGCAACTCCCCCTTGCGGTGAACCGCCGCCGTGGCAACCACTGCATGTTGTATTGATGATCGGCCAAACATTACCTGAAAAAGTGACATTTGAGGTATCACACTTATTTGCACAACTGTTGTTCTTGGCTCCCTGAAGTATCCAGATGCGAATCGCATTTTTTTGCTCAGGTGTAAGTGAAGCAGGTGGTGGTGGCATAACTTTGTCCGGGTCTGAATCTGTAATGACCTCATAAAGCTCACTATCGCTTGGGTCTCCCGGTTTGATTTTACCCGTTTGCATGATTTTATCATAGTTCGTGAGCTCAACACCGTCTTGTTTTGAACCGGCATCATGGCAACCACTCATGGCGCAATTGCTCCTTATTAACGGAAGTATTTCAGATTGAAAGGAAACAGTGTCTGGACTGCATGTGTCCGATTGTGTCACTTTCGTTGTGTCTGTAGATCCATTACCCGGAACAGGTAAATCGTCATCGATGCTGTGCTTGCAGCTTTGGGTCACAAGTAAGAGTGAAACAGCAAGAACAGCGAGTATTTTAAAGTGTGTACCCATGATTTTCAATTTGTAACGAAAATAGCCAATGTACACACAATCAAAAACATGATAGCTCTCATATAGTCACAACGAGTATTCCGAAGGGCTATTTTAGGTGCGGGCGAAAAATTGAATTTTATTTGCAACTTAATCGCTTATCAATGAAGAAAGTAATAGGTGTCGTAATCTTTGTATGCATAAGTCTCTTCGGACATGCGCAGGAAAAAGGCGTCTTTTCGGGAAACTTCCAGAGTAACTTTTCAGTTTTTGTTTTAGATAGTTCGATTGGGGCTTATGAAAGCCCTCAGTATCTGTCTCAAATCAGTTCGGCTGAGGCTTGGCTTTTCACAAACTACCAGTTGAAAGGATTTACACTATCCGCTCGTTATGACTTGTTTAACAACAGTAACCTGCTAAATCCAACCGGCTCATTCTCTGGGCATGGACTTGGCTTTTGGTCGTTGCGTAAAAAAATCGACAAACTAACAATCACCGCCGGGAGTTTTTACGACCAATTTGGATCGGGTATCGTTTTTAGAGCGTATGAAAACAGGTTGATTGGAATTGACTATGCGATTGAAGGTATCCATGCCAAGTACGATTTCAACAATGATTTCTTTGTGAAGGCGTTTACCGGTAACCAAAAAGGTGCCGGACTTCAAGGGAACCGATTTGGGACAACCCCTGAAATCATGAAAGGGATAAATGCTGAAAAGATTTTCCGTTTCAAGAAACCAAAGATGCTTCTTACGTTAGGCGCAAGTGCGGTGAATCGGACGCTCACCAACGCAACGATGAACCAGATTGTAACTGAAATCAACACCTATGATTTGGAGAAGCGATTTGAACCAAAGTATAACGTCTACGCGTACAACGGGTATGCGTCTGTGAATTTTAAAGATCTAACACTTTCGTTTGAGCACAACCGAAAAAGCCAAGAGGCAGTGCGTGTTCCCGAAGGTGATTTGCAGTTGTTGCCGGGTACAATCAACTATGCAACGCTGAGTTATTCAAAGAATAAACTGGGCAAGAAAAAGAAAAGCGGCATTGGGTTTAACATGCAATACCGTCGCATCGAAAACTATCAACTTCGAGCAAATCCGAACTTCTTGTTGTTAGACGGATTAATGACCTATCAACCGTCATTGACTCGTCAAGCTTCCTACCGACTGCTTGCGCGCTATAACGCACCGGCTCAAGACTACGGTGAAGAGGGTTTTCAGGGAAGTGTGGTTTGGACTATCCAGA
>CAJXLR010000209.1 GCA_913056425.1 uncultured Bacteroidota bacterium | reverse complement strand
CATCTCTGACGCCACATTGTTCACGATATCTCCTGTGAAGAAAACTAAATCCGGATTTTCATTTTTGATGAGTTCAACACCTTTCTGCACTCCTTCTACATTCCAGAAACTACCGCTATGAATATCACTGATTTGAACAAGCTTCAGGCCCTTCATTGACTCGGGTAACCCGGGTATGGTGAGCTTTTGGCGAACAACTTGATATCGGTGCGATCCACGAAAAACACCATAGGTGAGCGCAGCACCAAAGCCAGTTGCTAAAAACGCCCCGGTTTTCATGATGAATGATTTTCGAGAAATCCCGGTACCGGCGCTTTCCGCACTTTTAGAAAATAATCCGATAACCCACTGGACGAGCCGAACCAAATCGTCTACGCCCATGAAAATGGCCCAGATGAGCTGAATCACGAAGAGAATGAAGAAGAACGACATTGTCGCTTTGGTCCAAAACGTTGTAGGCGATGTTCTAAACTGAGTAATTGAAAAAATTAAAGCGGCATAAGACGCACCAATTAGAACCCAGTAGCCAATCTTGAACCACAATGAAGTCCGCGAATCAAAATCGCTAATAAAATATTTGACCCCATTGAACACGTAAAAGTTGAGGAACAACGACAAGCCAAGAAAAAACAACATCCTTCTCATTTCTGGGCTGCAACTTAAAACTGCATCTCATCATCGACAAACGGCATCGACTAATGGTTCATTTCCTGGCATTAATTTGTTGAAATCAAAGTGACTTTGGGTGATTTATGTGGGCTGGTTGGAGATTTGGCGAACGCGAAAGTGTCTCCAGGAGACACTTTCGCGACCTTGCACCTCCAAATCCTCTCCCCTTAAAAACCGGTCACCGGAAAATATCTTCAAACAAAATAAACATATACTTGTATATACATAGATTTTGCATTTATGTCCTTAGAAGAAGATATTAAACAGGAGAAGTTCCAGTCGGAATACCAGAAGCTCGTTGTGAACATTGCCTTCACTCACAGCTTCCTGACCAATATGTTTAACAGCTATCTAAAGCCGTATGACCTATCCTTGCAACAGTATAACGTTCTTCGTATCTTGCGCGGGCAACACCCGGAACCCGTGAGCATCAATAGTATTACGGACCGCATGATTGACAAAATGAGTAACGCCTCGCGTTTGGTAGAGAAGTTGCACAAGAAAGAAATGATTGGCCGACGCAAATGCACTGAAGATAAACGTCAGGTTGATGTTACTATAACGTCAAAGGGACTAGAAACCTTGGCAGAACTCGACCATTTGATGGGCGACTATGAAAACAAGTTTAACCACGTTGACAAAAAGTCTATTGCCGAAGTGAACAACGTGCTGGATGAATTAAGAAACATATAATACAGATGAATAAAATCAAACAAACACTGCTATTGGCAACCACAGCGTTTTTTCTAGTGAGTTTTACGCTCGCCATCAAATCAACCAATTATACCGTTCTAGCGGGTAAATCAACTGTAAACTGGACTGGTTACAAGCCCGGAGGTCAACATGAAGGTATTGTTGACATAAAATCCGGAAACCTAGTGGTTGAAGGAGAGACCATAACCTCGGGAGAATTTGTCATTGATATGAAGAGCCTAAAGGTTACCGACACCGAAAGTCAGAAATTACACGATCATTTGAGGGGTGCAGACTTCTTTAACGTGAACAAGTACCCGGAAAGCAAGCTTGTAGTTAAAAGCAGTAAAGAAAATGGCAAAGACAACTTAGGAAATATCAAGTTAGAAGTTACCGGAGACCTCACCATTCTTGATAAAACGAATTCGATAACCTTCGAGGTTGTGAACACCGGAAAGACGGAGAATTATAGAATCTACAGTGCCAACATCCGAATCGACCGAACCAAATGGGGCATCACGTATAAGTCGAGCTTCTTTGGGGATGCACTTATAAACGATGAATTTGATTTAAAAGTCAAAATCGCAGCCAAAAAGAACTAGCCCTCATCTAACGAAAAAGCCTCCAAACGGAGGCTTTTTTTATTGTAGAATGTCTTCAATGCTATTTGAGGAAACGGCGTGATATCCGGGCTTTGCTTTGGCAAATATCTCTCTTCCCCATGCCTTACCTTCTTCTGTCGTTGCCATTCTTTCGTATAGTGGCGACAAGAATTTACGACGCCCCACGGTAGTTAAAAACTGTTCAATAGCTGGCCTTGCCGGTTCGTAACCAAGTTCAATACAGTGTTTAAACCAGTCACATAAAATTTCATTGTTCCCACTATTGGTGAATCCAAAAGCATTATCAAGCGCTGCTGCCTTTTCAACATCCAGCTTACCATCAAACTTTCTCAGGAAATACAACCAGTGGTGGGTAGTCCAGTCCTTGATATCTAATTGTTCTGCACTTGCACCGTTCAGAAATAATTCTACTTGGTCGTTTACACGAACCAACTCCTTCGACGACGGATTTGGCGCGGTAGATGGAAGTCCCGGTCCATATATCCAAGCTTTTGGTAAGATCTTCTCGTACAAAGCAGAATCACCTTTAAGGAGATGCTCATCTAAATATGCTTCAAACCGCTGCGTATTCATTGGCTTAAATGCATTGTCTGCAAAATAGTGCTTCAGAAACGCATCAAATTGTACCCGACCCACTGCTTTTTCAATGGTTTGAAGGAAGAATCTTCCTTTCTCGTAAGCAACATCGGTAAGACCATCATCCGGATTGCGTCCATCCAAGTCCAAGTATAGGTGTGTATCATCTACGTCTCCGCTTTCTGTAAGTCTGGCAATAGTATGTTTCAAATCACCCATTCCCAACTCGGTAAGCATCTCTTCATATGCTTTACCGTATACTTTCTCCATAATTCGCTGCTCGAAGTAGACGGTGAAACCTTCGTTCAACCAGAAGTCGTTCCAAGTTTCATTGGTAACCAAGTTTCCCGACCAAGAGTGAGCGAGCTCATGAGCTATCAGTGCAACCAAGCTGCGGTCTCCTGCCACAATAGTTGGTGTCGCAAACGTTAATCGCGGATTCTCCATCCCTCCAAAAGGGAAGCTTGGTGGCAGCACCACTACATCATATTGATCCCATGCATACGGTCCATACAGCTGCTCGGCACTATCAATCATCGCTTGCATATCTGCAAACTCCCATACGCACTTTTCAATCATCGGAGGTTCAGCAAACACACCGCAATTTCTTCCTAACTTTCTGTACTCGAGGTCTCCAACCGTTAGGGCAAGCAGGTACGATGAAATTGGTTGCTTCATCTGAAACTCATATATACCATCCGTGCTTCTCTCGTAACTGTTTTCAGCACTCATTAAGGCAATCAGTTCAGGACTTGTTCGAATCGTTGCGGAATACGTGAACTTAACGCCGGGAGAATCCTGACAGGGCACCCAAGTGCGCGCAAGAATGGCTTGAGACTGACTAAACAAGTAAGGATGTTTACCTCCTGCTGTTTGTGTCGGATTTAACCATTGGAGTGCCTCCGACTCCGGGCTCGTGGTATAGAAAATAGTTACTGATTCTGTCTCGTCTAATAAATCTACACTCAGTTCTTGTCCAAAATATTCTACATCCTCACCTAACTTGTACTTCGCCTTTACTCCATTGTCAAGTAAGATCGAGTCGATGGTAAGTTGTCGTGCATCGAGTTTTAAGATATTGCTCTCAGACAAGCGATTCAAATCCAAACGCGCTGACCCTGAAAGCGTTCTGCTGTCGAAGCTTACCGCCAGATCAAGGTGAATGTGTTTTACCCTTAAATCATTGGGATTGCTATAGGAGTGAGCATCGGTTGCTAAAACAGATACAACCTCGTCCGTGTTTACTTTTTCGTCTGCGTTGGAATTCATTTTGCATGAAGACAATTGGAGAATGGCCGAAAGGCTAATTGCTCCAAACAGAATAGATTTTATTGTTGTGTGCATGTTGGTCGAATTAAAAGCGGCCAAATATACACGAGAGGCAATAAATCCCTGTGAATAACGTTCCTCGCATAACTGATAATTTAATTAGGCAAAGTGGGGGATATGTATAATTTTGCACAACTTGTTAAGACATGATGATACTTGTTAAACGAACCTCAAACCTACTGACAGTGGCGCTTCTAGCGTTCTTTGTTTTGGGTTTTTCGTCTACTTCGTTCGGTCAGGACGGATCCTATGACGACGATTACGGGGATGACGATTACGGCGATTACGACGACAGCTACAGCGATGATTACGGTGATGGCGACAGCAGTAGCGAAGGCGATGATTATGGGGACTACAGCGAAGACGACTA
>CAJXLR010000208.1 GCA_913056425.1 uncultured Bacteroidota bacterium | reverse complement strand
GAAAAGTGCGCCGGTCAATTGAGGCGCAATACACCGATTATGATGTTGATGTCCTGCAGCCAGAACCAAAGCCAATCCAAAAATTTTGGAACAAAGTCCGGGATATTGAAATCGGAAAAGAGCTAGATCCGGATCACTGGGATTTTATGTTTAAAAGTCCAATTGATGAAACGGTTTGCGCTTACTTTGAACTTTCAGAGTCTGATCGCTTAGCAATCACACATTAAAATAGGAATTAAGGAGGTTAAAATGTTTGGACTATTTAAAAGAGGAAAATCATCTCAAGGACGCATCTACAATTATGATCCGGATCTTGTGACGGTTTACTACAATGGTGAAGTAATCTCACCAGAATATGAAGCGTACTCGTTAAACAGAGTTGAGCTAAATAAACAAGAATTCCCTTGGCATGAACTTTACCCGCATGGAAAGGGAAAGATCGTATACTCTTATGATGGAAGGGTTGTTGAACAATATGAAGGTGGGTTCGAGTCTGGCCAGTATTGTGGCTTAGGCATGCTTATAGACGAGCATGGCGAAGTGCATGATGGAATTTTTAGAGAGAACAAACTTGTTAAAAAATCTACCAAGACTTTAAGATAACGGAATAAATAGAGAGATAGTGAGATGTCGAAAAAAACTCAAAATTCAAAATCTTTCAAAAATAAATCTGCTCCAAGCGATAAGCCAAAGCCAATGGTTATCAATATCTTTCAGGTCAGTAATTCGCAAACCAACTCGCTTATTAAAAATTCGGTAAACGAGCGAGTTGTTGAAATGGCAACTGCAGATGGATGGTATGCGAGTTCTTACGAAGGTTCAGGAACTCCACCAACTCAGAATTCAATACTTTTTCTGAATAACCCTCCGGAAGAGGGGATAAAGACTTTTTTATCGGGCTATCAATTTACCGGAATTGGCCCAAAGGTTGTCGAAAAGCTATATGCTTCAATTGGCATCGAAATGGTTTCACATCTCCTGCATGGAACATTTGCAGACCTTGCGAAACCGTTAGTTAATGAGAAGACCATCAACAACATTGTTTCTGGATGGGAAAAGGCGAAGGATTATGCTGGTGTAAACATTTTGCTAAATGAACTCGGATTTAAGGGAACTCAAAAACGTTTTGTTAGAGAACATTTCGGTGCCTCATTCATCACGCGTTTGAACCAAACTCCTTTCGAAACATTAGGGGCTATTCCAAGACTAAATTTTCAGGAAATGGAGAAGATTTTAAGTCGGGTAAATATTGATGTAGACCCGGAACAAATCATACTCGCAGCCGCACATTTCCGTCTTTCGCAAACAGAAAGAAGCTACGGTAATACAAGTGCTCCGACACAGGCATTAATTTCTGCTGTATCAAAAATCACAAACAGGCCTGAGGATCTCGTCAGTGAAACACTGGAAGCTAATCACGAACGTTTTCATTGGTTTCTAAAAGATAAAAAGCATTTTGTGCAAACGCGCGCCTCCAACGAAAGAGATCAAACAATAAGGGAAAACTTAGAGCGCATCAAAGAAGAATTTCAGCGTGCTGGTTCAAATAAGAACTTTGTGCGTTCAGAGTTGAAAACATCAAACGATATAGAATTGTCAGAAGAACAATTAGTAGCTGTTAATCGGTCAGTAAACGAGCCCGTGTCTATAATTACGGGTGGCCCAGGAGCTGGAAAAACAACTATGGTTCTTGGCTTGGTAAGTGCACTTGAAGCGCTTGAGCAGACGGTTAAAATTTGTGCCCCGACAGGTCGTGCTGCAAAACGAATTGAAGAAAATCCGATTTTAGCAAAGTACGAACCCTCAACAATTCATAGATTTTTGGCAAGTACTGAACAGCAAAAGACGAAAGATTTCGATGTAATGATCGTTGATGAAGCATCAATGATTGACGTTGATTTATTGGTGCTTCTCCTAGAAAAAATACCGGATGGAGCAAGCTTGGTCTTCATTGGTGATCCAGATCAGCTACCACCCGTGGGACCGGGGCAAGTATTTAGAGACATTATCGACTCTGGATTTGTGCCAGTAAGTCGCTTGACTGGGAATTTTAGGCAGGCTGAATTTAGCGACATAATCAAGGCCGCCAGAGGGATTATAACTGGAACAGCAAACGGTTTTGAATCTCATCTTGAAGAAAGTGACTTTGTTTTTATTGAGACACCTCCCGGAGATGTAGCAACTAAGGTGATTGCGAGTTTCTTTGAGGATTTGCCGCATAAACTACCATTTTGTCAGCAAAGTGAGTTTCAAATTTTATCACCAATGCGGGAACATGCGGCTGGGATCAAAAACCTTAACTCTGTGATACAAGCAAAATTGTCCAAAGGAACAAAACCAGCTTTTGAAAAAAAAGGACGTGATTTCGTGAAGCGTTTTTACACGGGTGATCGCGTAATCATGACGCAGAATAACTACGAATTAGAGATTATGAATGGTGATGTTGGTGAATTCATAGGGAAGACGGGCACTGGCTATACCATTGATTTCGAAGGCCGCGAAGTTGAATTAAAGGAAGCAGAACTGGATCAGATAGAACTTGCTTTTGCCATCAGCATTCACAAAAGCCAAGGTTCAGAATATCCAGGTGTTATTATCCCAATTACAACAGAGCATAGCTTTATGTTGTCGAGAAATTTAATCTACACAGCTGTTACTAGGGGACGTCAGCAGGTGATATTGATTGGTCAGATGGACGTCATGAAGCAAGCAATAGCGCGCGTGATGAAAGATCGGCGATACACTGGCTTAAAAGAAATACTTGTTACTTAAACGCGATCGTAAATTTTGCGCCACCAAGGTCGGAGGCATCAACTGTGATGTCTCCTCCATGGGCCTCAACAATTTGTTTGCAAATGTGAAGACCTAAACCGGATGCATTTTCGACGATGGCATCACCTTTTCTCGAGGTATAAAAGCGATCAAATATAACTTCCCGTAGTTCCGGTTTAATACCTGGTCCGCTATCTTCGATTGCGAGGATCACGCCTTTGCGCCATTTTTTACTGAGTGTTAATTTGATTTCGCCAACTGGCCGAGTAAACGTCACGGCATTATCGAGAAGGTTTACAACTACCTGCCCCAAACGATCAGGCAGACCGTTAACGATGACCTTGGTTTGGATAGACTTTGTAATTTCAAGTTTTAGAAACTCGTTGCTCGCGACATAATGCTCTACGATTTCTTCGATAATAGTTGAGAGGTCTACCCGTTCTCGTTTCTTTGTTACTAGGTCATTATCCACGATAGCAGCCTCAGAGATCTCAGTTACGAGTTTGCTCATTCTGATGGCTTGCGCCTTTATTCTTGAAACCGCTTCCACATCACTTGGGTTTTGGGCCTCATAGTTTTCAGCATAAGCAATGATGCTTGCTATTGGGTTTTTAAGCTCGTGGGCCACTTCGGACGCAAACTGTTCTTTTTCTTTGAACAGCGATGATACTTGCTGCGTTAGTGTGACAAGGTTTGCATGAAGCCGACCAATCTCATCCTTACGCTTCAGCAAGCTTTCAATCCGAAACCCTTGCAGTTGGACAGCGATATCATCTGGAGTAAGCTTTTTATCAAGTTTTCGAGATAATCGACGCAGTGGAAACGCAATAGACACGGCCAGAATTAAACCCAGAATTAAGGTCATAACGCTCATGCCGATAAGTAGGTTCAGGCGAATAGAGTTACGACCAATATAAGCATCCTTGATATAATACTGATCGGATACTTCGATAACCGCTAAAGTTTCACGCCCATTTCTGACAGGATGGAGGACCCTTAAAAAATATGCGTCTAAATTGCTGTCGAGTATTTCTTCTTGTGTAGAAAATCGAGACCGTTTTTCCACCAATGGCTCAGTAAGAATACGTCGGTCCACAATAGGTTTGTAATACTGAAACATGTAAGAAGCGAGCTGGTTACTGACGCTCACTTTTTCAGGTACCTCTTCTTCAACCTCGAAGGCTTCTAATGGAGGCAATTCTGTTATTTCGATTGGCTTTGGCGGTGTTGCTCTGCGTCCCTCGAAATATCTGAACCACTCAGTAAACTCACCTTCTTCTTGATAACGGTATATGTTGATCCGCTCGTAATTCGGGATCTGATTGTTGGCAAATACCGCACCCAATTCCACTGACTTTTTGAAATCATTGAGATCTTCATTCAACAAGATTGGCAGTGCGATTTGAGCATAAAGCGATGCTGATAAGTTTAACTCATCACGTTTGTTTTCAACTTGGTTAGGAACGAAATCATCAGAAATAAATACAAAGAGCCAAAGCGCTAAAT
>CAJXLR010000207.1 GCA_913056425.1 uncultured Bacteroidota bacterium | reverse complement strand
CTGCTCCTGCGCGTCGTCGACATTCTTCTTTTCTTCTTCCATCTTCTTGGTATCCATATCCAGTGGAGTTTCCAAGTCTTTGTTTTTCTTGTCGATGTCGTCCAAGTCTTTCTTCACCTTTTCGAACTCTTTGGTGAGTTTCTCTTGCTCTTTTTGAAGTTCTTCAGATGACTTCTCGCCCTTTTCAGATTCATCGCCCAGTTTTTTCTGCTCCTCAGCAAGCTTGTTCAACTTTTCAACGGTTTCATTTACTTTTTTCTCAAGTTGAAGCTGCTTGAGTTGTTCCAGCATGCGGTCGAGTTGTTTCTTGGCGTCTTCATCCGCCATTTGAAGTTCATCAAGCTTTTGAAGCATCTGATCTTTCTGATTCTGATTCATCAACTCCTGAATCTGATCCATCAGTTCTTTCATTTCATCATTCAACACCTCGTCAAAAAGCTCTTCGATTTGCTCTTGCTTGTCCATAATCTGTTGGTCAAGCTGATTAAACTCTTTTTCAGATTCGTTGTTCTTGGTGTTTTGATCAACGATGTCTTTCAGTTGCTCTTCCAGTTTTTTATGGTCTTCTAGCAACTGATTGATTTTTTTCTTGTCTTCCCAAGTGAGTTTCTTTTTCTCGGTCAGTTTGCGCTCCAAGTCGGCAATGTCTTTTTCAAGATTTTTTAGATCGTCTTTACTGTCGTTGATGTCCTTCTTTACCTCTTCGGTATTCTTTTCTATTTCGGCGTTAATCTGCTCTTTACTCGGTGCGGCAAACACGTTTACCCTAGTTCGGGCGGATTTTGACCCATGCACACCATCATTGTCCCACACTTCGAAATAGTATTCAAGTTTGTCGTCGGTTTGGATGTCTAATTCGTTCAGATCCCAGTAATGGTAGAAACCTTGACTGGTACGTTTGGGGTCTATGGCAATGTTTATGGATTTCCCTTGTCCAACTTTGCTGTCATCAGAGGATCCTACAAACTTGTAATGAAATTGAAGTCGGCTAAAACCGTAATCGTCTTTAATTTCCCCCATCATGTAGATGCGTTTTCTACTGTTGCTGTCTTCTTGTTCCTCCAGCTTAATTTCTGGGTATAGATCTGGAATGGTTTGGATATCGTATGTGAGTGAATCACCTTTCCGAACGCGACTGTTAGAAGTGTGAATGACAAATTTTGATGAGTTTAGACAGCGTCGCACAAATTCAAACACTTTGCCATTTTTATTCGCTTCTTCCTCCGTTTCACCATCGTAAAACGTTGTTTTGTCCACGTTTTCTGTGGCTAGCGTCCATTTGATTTGGGTTCCTACCGGAATTTTTAGTTCGGATGTATTCCGCACCATTTCATCCTTGAATCCGGTGTAGGCAGGGTAGTCCAGGAATGTTTCAAACTTCAACATACTTGGCTTGGGTACGGTAGTAAGCTCATACGACTCACTATTAAAGCCATCGGCCATAAAATAGAAATTTGTGTTCTCTGAAATCCGCTTGACCCCATATTCAAATTTCCCATCGCCCATACTGCGCATTTTGAAAGCATTCCCTCCAACATTCACATAGGATTCTGCGGGGATTACTTCTCCTGAAGTCTCCATACGGATTGTAACAGGTTCATTCTGCATAACTTCAAGTGAAGCCATGTCTAATTCAAAGTTGAACGGGGCTTGCTCTTCAAACTCTTGATTGTACTGCACGATACGCTTCGTGCTATCGGTGAACCCTTTATTGAACATCGCTATCACTGCAAACAATAGGAGTGGAATAGCCGCATATTTCACGTACTTGCGGTTCGACTTAAAATCTATAGCGTTCTGAAATGGAATGGGTTTAAGCGCCACAGTTTTTTGCTCTATGGCAGCCTTCAAAAGTGGTGATGCATTGGCATCAGCGCCCAGCTGAAGGGTGTTCAGTAATCGATCATTGATTTCAGGAAAGTGTTCTCCAACGATTTTCGCCGCCTGCGTATAGTCAATTCGATTACCCAGCTTATTCAACTTAAGCAGCGGCACGATTATCAAACGCGTTACAATCAGTAATGTAAAAGTTAGGAGCGTAATGAATAAGGCAGTCCTGACCGTTGAGCTATATCTCCCGAAATACTCCAAGACAGAAGCTAAAAGGAGGGCACTAATTACAAAGCCAAGTACCCAAATAACTCCCCGAATCAACTGATTGGTGTAGTACTTGCGGATGAATGCATCCAGCTTTGATAATAGAATGTTTGAATCGTTCGCCACGTTAATCAATACCTCTGATTGCCTAACGGTAAAAGTACCTAATTATTTTGGTTCCGGTCAATGGCTAAGGCCTCCTTATAGGTCATTATTCTGCCATCTACACGGCCTATTAGATAAACGTTTTTCATCCCGCTTTTCTTCAAGTCATTTTCGAATAAAAGAGCTTTTTGAAAAGATTTAAACCGACCGAGCAAAAGCATATCTCGCTTATCATATTCCAGCAACAAGGATTCTTGTATGACGCTTTTGTATTCTTTCAAATCGAAATTACCGTCAAAGCTCGTGTGGACCTCGTAAAATATCCCTTGGTTAATCTCAACCTGTTCCCGAAGCACTGCATTTTGGCGTTCTATGTTTTCGATGATTCCAAGTAAACTATCTGTCTCTAAACGCTGATGTTTGATTAAAGCATCAACATTTGTCGTCTCATTTGCCTTGTACTTGTTTAGAGGAACTCTAAGTTTTTCGATGGTGGAAAACTGCCAAAACATTATGCCAAGCGACGTGATGAGCAGGACAATTGTAATTCCAAGCCACAGTCGGTACTGAGCAGACTTGCGCTCGGCAATTTGCTTGAGGTATTCGGAATCCTGAGGGTCTTTTATATCACCGTCTAGCTCAAATTTCATAAAAGGAGGCAACGTTAAGCATGGTGTGTTAGTCCTATATTATGAAAAATCAATTACAAAGCGGGTGTACGAATCAACTATCTTCGTACGTAGATGTTCTAATTGATTTTTGGAACAAAGAAAAGAAACGTTTATGAATTCTATTTTGAAATCACTTGTGCTGGTTGTCGGATTGATGTTGTTATCCTTTCAAACGCACGAGAATCATCTGCACTGGCAACAATGGAACGATGGGTTCCCAAAGGCCAAAGCTGAAAATAAAATCGCCTTAATTGATACGTATACAGCGTGGTGTGGTTGGTGCAAAAAGATGGATAAAGACACGTATGAGAATCCTGAAATCGTCAGTAAAATCAATGAACACTTTATTCCCATTAAGTTCAATCCGGAACTACCCGGGACTTATAACATTGGAGACACTGCAGTGTCCGGTAGAGCCCTACTTTCTGCACTATCACAAGGAGGTAAGAGTTCGGGTTATCCGACAACATTCTTCTACTTGCCTAAGCAGAACCGCATGTACCAATATCCTGGTTACATGGATGCTGAAAAATTCGGAAATTTGCTTGATCTTTTAGTACAGGCACATACAGCCGAAGCTGAAGAAGCAAATTAATTCGAATCTCACATTTGAAGCTAAGAAAATACTACGGCAAGCTGCTGGAGAACATCACGATTGAATCAGCAGGAGCCGAGGGCAACTGTATTGCTAGATGGAACGACCGAGTGGTCTTTGTAAAAGGAGCCGTACCGGGCGATATCTGCGACTTGAAAATAGTTGGCAAAAAGAAGAAGTTCCTTATTGCCGAAATCGAGACACTACACGAAGCCGGTTCGGAACGAGTGAGTCCGTTTTGTGACCACTTTGGTACCTGCGGAGGTTGTAAATGGCAGCAGATGGACTATCAAGGCCAATTGAAGTTCAAGACTAAGCAAGTATTTGATGCACTCACACGCATAGGTAAGGTTGATATTCCGGAAGTGCCACTAGCTCTTGGTTCCGGCAAAACCACGCACTACCGCAACAAAATGGAATATGCGTTTAGCCACAGTCGTTGGTTAACGAAAGAGCAAATAAACTCAGACGAGTTTGTGGTTGAGCCGGGTCTCGGTTTTCATGTGCCGAAACGCTTTGATAAAATCGTTCACATCGAAAAATGTCACCTACAAGATGAGGTAGGAAATGACATCCGAAACTGGTGCTATGAATACGCGCTTGAGCATAACTTCGAATTTTATGATGCTCGAGCAAAAACAGGTTTTGTTCGCAACATCATGATGCGAAACACGAAATCTGGAGAGTGGATGGTGCTCCTGACATTTGGGGAAGATCGCAACGTGGAGATTGAGGACATGCTTACCGCATTACAACAAGCCTTCCCACAAATCAAATCACTGGTTTTCGCGATAAATGAAAAAGTGAACGACAGCATCTACGACTTGGAC
>CAJXLR010000206.1 GCA_913056425.1 uncultured Bacteroidota bacterium | reverse complement strand
CACCTGCAACTGGTTTATCAGACCCCATGGCGGCTGACCCAACGTGTACGATCGTGAATAATTCAAACGTGCCAATTATTCAGGAGTATGTATTGACGACCTCTCTTTCAGGGGTATCTTCTTGTCCAAATACCGATACCGTCTTGGTAACTGTTTATCCAAATTTGGACTCAACACTCACTGTGATCCAATGCGACCAACCATATAATTTTGTCGGTAATGTGCTGAATACCTCGGGTATTTACACAGCAAACCTTACTACAGTGAATGGTTGTGACAGTACCGTGACCTTAGATTTGACAATCAACAACAGCACAACAGGGGTTGATACCCAAACTTCTTGCGGTCCTTTTCTTTGGATCGACGGAAATACTTATTCGTCGAGCACCAATTTGCCGACACATATTATTCCGGGTGGAGCAAGCAACGGATGTGACTCTACTGTGACACTTGACCTTACGGTGAATAGCCCGGCAAGCTCTACAGATGTTCAAACGGCATGTGGTTCGTTTACCTGGGTTGATGGAATAACATACACGTCTAGCACAAATACACCGACATTCACGTTCCCATCCGGAGCGGCAAACGGTTGCGATTCAACCGTTACACTTGACGTAACAATTCTGAGTAACGCAACCTTCACGGATGTCCAGGTAGCTTGCGGATCATACACTTGGATTGATGGTGTGACATATACTGCCTCAAATAATACGGCTTCGGATACTGTTTATGGTGGGGCAGTGAATGGATGTGATTCGATCATTTACCTCGATTTAACAATAAATAACCCGGTTACATATGTTGATGTTTATTACGCCTGTGACAGCTTCACATGGACGAATGGAATTACTTATTATTCGAGCAATACGACGGATCAACAGTTCTTTCCTTTTGGGGCATCTAACGGCTGTGACAGTTCGGTAATATTGAACTTAACGGTGGCTGCATCTCAAGTAGGCGTCGATGTTCAACAAGCTTGTGATTCATACACGTGGATCGATGGGGTGACATATTCTAGCTCAACGGATACCCCAACTTTCGTTATTGTGGGTGGAGGGCAAGGTGGTTGCGACTCCACGGTGACATTGAATCTTACGATATCATCAGCACCGATGGTAAGTGTAAGCACCGATACGACAATTTGTGAAGGTGGATTGGCAACACTTTATGCATCAGGGGCGAATACCTACGTTTGGTCACCGATCATCAACAATCAAGATGATATGCAAGTGGCAGAAGTTTCGCCTGGGTCGACAACGGTTTACAGCGTAACGGGGTATAATAATGTTGGATGTTCTACTACTGTATCAACAACAGTGTTTGTGGATGAGATACCCGATGCGAGTTTTACAGTAACTCCCTCTGAGCTAGACCTGTTGTTGAATACGACGGCGTATTTCAATAATACCACCACCGGTGCAGTTTATTATGAATGGTACATGGGAGATGGCACAGGGGTTATTACGAGTGAAAATGTTGAACATACATTCAGTGATCAGAACAGCGGTTCTTATGAGGTGACTTTGTACGCTGAGAATAGCGCTGGCTGCTCAGATGAGTATACCTACACTGTGAGCGTAACGGAGGGGTTATTAGTGTATGTACCGAACACCTTCACACCTAATGGAGATAATTTCAATCAAAGGTTCAAGCCCTTCGTATCGGGTGATATCGATGGATATCAGTACTCGTTTGAAATCTATAACCGTTGGGGAGAGCTGCTCTTTATTAGTCAGGACCCATCTATCGGTTGGGACGGAACTTACGCAGGGTTGATCTGTCCAGGCGGAACTTATTCCTACAGACTTAATTATAAAATGAAGAACAATAACGAGAAGTCATTTATTATGGGTCATGTCAATCTAATTAGATGATTCGAGAATTCGAATTGCCTCAATAGTCATTCGGATCCCAACCCAACTTCCAATATTTTTTCTTTCTGATCAGGATGTAATCGAGATGCTCATGTACGGAGACCTTGTGTATAGAAGTGATGCAAAAGACATGTCTTTTTCGCCTTGACCTGATTACAGGGGTTCCTCCAACGAGTTCAAAAACAGAACCACAGGAGTCCTATGCGCTAACATACTCTCCTCCTGAAATGAACTCGATCTTCTTTTGCTTTAAAATCAGAAGACCACCTTTAATTAGAAACTTGCCGTGTTTTGCGATAATCGAATCTTCACAATTCATTTGATTGTGAGAATAGATATAGCATCTATTTTTGTAAAAGCGATAATTGTTGCTCCATCCAGCAGCCAATACTGGTTCATCCTGCCATATCCCAACAAGACCGTCTTATGCCCAACAATTTAATGGCACAATGAAAAGAAGGATATAAAGAAATGACTTACCCAACAAGTTCTTTTTGCATTAGTAATTGTGCTATTTGAACAGCGTTTGTAGCAGCACCTTTTCTAAGGTTATCTGCCACTATCCACATGTTCAGTGTTTTGGGCTGGCTTTCATCTCTTCGAATACGACCAACAAAAACATCATTTTTACCATGAGCGTATAGCGGCATCGGATACGTGTTTGTTGTTGGGTCATCCTTCAAGGTAATTCCATCTTGCTCGTGAAGCAGTCTGCGAACTTCTGTTAGATCAAAGTCATTTTCAAACTCAATATTTACAGCTTCCGAATGTCCGCCAACAACGGGAACGCGAACGGCTGTTGCTGTTACGTTGATAGAAGGGTCAAGGATCTTTTTGGTTTCATTCGTTAGCTTCATTTCTTCCTTCGTGTAACCATTTTCCAGGAAGACATCACAGTGTGGAAGGCAATTTCGATCGATAGTATATGGGTAGGCCATTTCACCTTGAATATCGTTGCGCTCATTTTCCATTTGTTGAACTGCTTTTACACCCGTCCCGGTTATGGATTGATAAGTTGAAACCACGACTCGCTTCACATTGTATTTATCGTGGAGTGGTTTTAATGCCAAAACCAGTTGGATCGTACTGCAGTTTGGATTTGCAATGATCAAATCTTCTGCTGAAATGTCATCACCATTGATCTCCGGAACAATAAGTTTTTTTGTTGGATCCATTCTCCAAGCTGAAGAATTGTCGATGACAACAGTTCCTTTTTCTGCAAATTTTGGGGCCCATTCTAATGATGTTGAACCACCAGCAGAGAAAAGTGCAATATCCGGAGCCATATTCACAGCGGTCTCCAGGTTAACAACAGGAAAATTCAGGCTTCCAAACTCAACGATCTTACCAACAGACTTTTCTGATGCTACCGGAATCAACTCGGTGATCGGAAAGTTAAATTCTCTTAATACGTTCAACATCTCTGTACCCACCATTCCTGTCGCTCCGACAACTGCTACTTTCATCTTGTATTGCTTCAATTTAGAGGGCTAAATTACTATATTTAAACGCACATTGTTATCAGCCATGAGGGGAGTTATACTACTTATCAGTTTATTGTTCTGTTTTTTCACATCCGCGCAGCTTGTGGAAGATTTTTCAGACGGAGACTTCACGAATTCACCTACTTGGTCCGGAACGGTTGCAGACTATCAAATCAATGGTTCGTTTGAATTACAGCTAAACAGCAGTGTTGCTGCGACTTCTTACTTGAGTACATCTCATAATCTAGCTGACCTCGACAACAAAGAGTGGAGTTTTTGGACAAGGCAAAGTTTTTCGCCTTCGGGCAGTAATTTTGGTCGTGTTTATCTTACTGCATCCTCTGCAGACCTTTCATCAGATCCCGATGGTTTTTACCTTCAACTTGGTGAAGGAGGCTCGAATGACGCTGTTCGACTTTTCAAATGTGAGAGCGGAGTGCACACAGAGTTAACTGCAGGACCACTTGGTCAGATTGCATCAAGTTTTATCATAGGTGTCAGAGTTGTGCGAGATGCTGCAGGAAATTGGGAGTTGTATATCGACCCGGCGGGAGGAACAAGTTACTCGCTGGCCGCAACGGTTAATGACAACACTTTATTACTTGGAACACATTTTGGATTTTTAGACATATATACCGTAAGTAATTCGACAAATTTCTACCACGACAATATCTACGTCGGTGATGAAATACTAGATACGGCGCCTCCTGTTTTAATGAGTGCAATAGCAATCTCGGCGACTTCAGTCGATGTTCAGTTTGATGAAGCTTTGGATCAAATAACCGCAGAAACGGTGTCCAATTATTCACTTGCTCCTGCAGTTGTGATAAGCTCAGCAGTGCTTGATGGAGGAGATCCAAGTCTTATTCACCTTACGTTAGGGGGAGCGTTAACAAACGGACAGAGCTACGACCTATCGACACAAAACATTGATGATCTCTCGGCAAATCCATCCGGTCTACAAACTGTGAACTTCAGTTATCTCTTAGC
>CAJXLR010000205.1 GCA_913056425.1 uncultured Bacteroidota bacterium | reverse complement strand
GCCCGTAAACTTTGGCTTGCGTTTTTCGTTAAACGCTGAAACACCTTCTTTGTAATCGGCTGAATTCCCAGCGATTTCTTGACAACATGCTTCATACTCCAACATTTCACCAAGATCCGAATGGAATGATTTGTTTAGCATTTGCTTCATTAATGCAACAGCCTTTGTTGGTGCATTCGCATAATACTGTGCCACTTCATCAACTACAGAATCAAGTTCATCTGCTTTTGCCACCCGATTGATCATACCCCACTCGAGCGCTTGTTCCGCTTTAACCTTGTTACCCATTGTGGACATTTCGAACGCACGTGCACTTCCTACCAAACGCGGTAAGAAATAGCTAGAACCTGAATCCAGCACCAATCCTACGTTGATAAAGACTTCAATAAAGCTTGCATATTCAGACGCTACTACAAAGTCACACGCCAGAGCAAGTGAACATCCGGCGCCGGCTGCTACTCCATTGATTCGACCAATAATTGGCTTGGGCATGGAGCGCATGGCCTTGATAATCGGGTTGTATCGCTTGTCTAGTGAATCTCTTAGAGATCGATTCTCAGCGTTGGCTATAGCTTTTAAATCTTGACCTGAGCAAAACGCTTTTCCTGCACCGGTGAGCACAATCACCCGAACTTCTTTGTCGCGTTTCGCCAACTTCAGAGCTTCTTGTAACTCATAGCTTTGAGTATCATCGAACCCATTAAATACATCCGGTCTATTCAATGTAATGGTCGCAATGCCATTGTCAACTTGATATAAAATCGCTTTAAAATCTTCCATAGAAAATCATGTAAACTGCAATATTGCAAATTAATCCGGTAATAAATCCCGTATATACTTCTCTTGAACTGTGCACACCTAAGATCAGTCTCGATGTACCCACTATGCCTGCTGCCAACAGAGTGAGTAAGACCCAAAAAACAAAACTCGGTGCGTTAAGTTGCGCCAGCACCAACATCAAGACAAACAGCCCCGACCAACCAAATGCATGAAAGCTAACTTTCAAGAATCCGTTTAGAACAGCTAGCAATCCACTGCTGAAGCACAGTGCCAGTACAAAGGTTTTGAGTATAGGATGAAAAAAGAAATCATTAAATACCCAAAATTCTACGGCATACATGAGGCATAGCAACCAAGCTGCTAAACGCCTTTCCTTCCTATTGATTTGAGCCAAGTGGGGCGCGCGATATTTGTTCAAAACAAACATTACACCCATAAGCGGCAGTAGGGACAATATCAAAACAAACATTCCAACCCAAAACCATTTGGGTTGAGCGTTGAGTTTGGATTGAACAATCAGATGAAAATTAACAATGGCCAATATTCCGTAGATCGGCACAAATACGGGATGCCCAATAAGTGAAGTGATATGCGCTAACTTTCGGATCACGCGAGTTCTTTACGCAATCGAGCGACCGGAATGTTTAGTTGTTCGCGGTATTTGGCAACCGTTCTACGAGCAATGTTATACCCTTTTTCTTTCAGCACGATTTGCAGCTTGCCATCTGTCAATGGTTTTTGCTTGTCTTCACTTGCAATCGCCTCGGCTAAAATCTTCTTCACCTCTTTATTGGAGACTTCCTCTCCGGACGCAGTTACGATTCCTTCAGAGAAAAAGTGTTTTAGAAGAAAAATCCCAAAATCCGTTTCCACATATTTACTACTAGCAACACGCGAAATTGTAGAAACATCCATATGAACACGCTCTGCGATATCCTTTAAAATCATCGGCTTCAGATTTTCCTCTTCACCGGTAAGGAAATAGTCTCTTTGTATCTCAACAATGGCACGCATGGTAACCAACAAGGTGTTCTGTCGTTGCTTTACAGAGTCCACAAACCACTTAGCAGAATCAAGCTTCTGCTTGATAAACTGTACAGCGTCTTTAGTAGATTTATCCGGCTTCTTGGACTTCTCGTACCCTTTAAGTGTTTCCAAATAACTTGGAGACACTTTTAATGCAGGCGTATTGCGACCGTTAAGTTCTACACGGAGTTCACCGTATTCTTCTTTGACAATAAAGTCAGGGATAATAAAGTCTGTCTCTTTACCCGATGATGAACTGCCCGCCGGTTTTGGATTGAGTTTCGAAATGTAGGTGATAGCCTCTTTTAAGAAGTCTTCGGTCACGTTTAGCTTTTTGATCAAACGTGAGTAGTGCTTTTTGGTGAAGTCTTCCATGTGATCAGCAATCACGGTCTCGGCCAATTTAGTAATGGCCGTATTCTTCACTTTTGCCTTGCTCCGGATTTGTAGAAGTAAACATTCTTGTAAGCTTCTAGCTGCGATACCCGCCGGTTCTAAATCTTGAATTTTCTCAAGCACAGCTTCCAGTTCTTCTTCAGTTGTCCGCACGTTTGCACTAAACAGCAAGTCATTCACGATACTGCGCAGTGGTCGGCGCAAATAGCCATCATCATCGAGGGTTCCAATGATTTGATCTGCCAGAATGTATTCTTGTTCTGTCTGCAAACTTGGCTTCACAGCCTCGATAAGGCGCTCACGGAAGGTAATTCCTGCGTTGATTGGGATAAACTCTTTTTCTTCATCGCCACCTCCGGAGTATTGATCATTTAGCTGAACACCGCCATCATCGTCACTGAGATAATCAGACACATCGATGCTTTCATCTTTCATCGATTCATACCCATCGTTGTATTCGTCAAATTCTGAGCTATCCGTACCTTCATCTTCACTACCTTGTTCAAGAGCCGGATTGTCGATTAGCTCTTCTTCAATCTTTTGCTCAAAATTCAATGTATTCAACTCCAATAGCTTGATAAACTGTATCTGCTGTGGGGACAGTTTTTGAAGGAGTTTCTGGTTTAGAGATTGCTTGAGCATGTTACCTTTGTAGCCCGGTTAAAATCCGTTGGGAATAACCGTATTTTTGCCAAAATTAGAGAATTGGTTTGACATCGATGAAAACATACATAAAAGACTTATCTACACACGAAGATGCGGTAGTAACGCTTGAAGGATGGGTGCAGAACAAACGAGAAAGCAAGAACTTGGTGTTCTTGATTTTAAGAGATGGGACAGGTTTTTGCCAATGCATTGTTGATGCAGGCACAATCGAAGAAAATCAATTCAATCTAGCTTCAGGACTTGGCCAAGAAAGTAGCGTTCGGATAACAGGAAAAGTTGTTGCGGATCAGCGCCAAGTTGGAGGGTTCGAGATTCACTCAACCGGAATCGAAGTGATACAAAACGTTAGCGACTACCCTATTGCCAACAAAGAACACGGTATTGAATTTTTAATGGACCAGCGTCACTTGTGGTTACGAAGCAAACGCCAGTGGGCCATCATGCGCGTTCGAAATCGGGTGATTTACTCGATTCATACGTTTTTCCAAAACGAAGGATTCATTCAAATGGATGCACCAATCTTCACCGGTAATGCTTGCGAAGGAACAACTGATTTGTTTGAGACCGACTTCTATGGTGAGCCAGCATACCTCTCGCAATCGGGTCAGCTTTATGGCGAGTCGATGGCAATGGCGCACGGTAAGATTTACACCTTCGGTCCTACTTTCCGCTCTGAAAAATCTAAAACCCGACGTCACCTTTCTGAGTTCTGGATGATTGAGCCGGAAATGGCTTTCTACGACATTTTCGACAACATGGATTGTATCGAGTCGTTTATCCGCTTCGTGGTTCAAGATGTTATCAAACACTGCAAAGCAGAGTTTGAAGTACTGGAGCGAGATACCGCAATTCTCGAAAAAACCGCAAATGATTTTATACGAGTTACTTACGACGAGGCTGTTGCCATCATCAAAGGCGAATCAGCGGTAGAAGGAAGAACAACACTAGCAGTTTTAGAAGAAGATTTGAAAAACACGCTTGACGAGAAAGCGTCGCTGCAAAAAGATATTGAAGAACGCGAAGCCCTAATTGCAAAGGGTGGAATGAAAAAGGGTAAGGTTAACTTCAACCTAAACCAGATCGATAAGAACAAGAATAGAATTAAGCAACTGGAAGAAGACGAGCGTAACATCCCTCAATGGATGGAGAGCGCTAAGAACTTTGAATATGGCAACGATTTTGGAGGTTCTGACGAAACTGTGCTTACTCGAATGTTTGATGTTCCGGTAATGGTCTATGATTGGCCACATGAAGTGAAAGCTTTCTATCTAAAACGCAATCCTGAAAACCCAAGGTTTGCGCGTGGGGTTGACATGCTAGCTCCGGAAGGTTACGGTGAAGTAGTTGGTGGAGGCGAACGTGAAACCAACGAAGAATTATTAATCGAAAAAATCAACGAGCACCAACTTCCAATGGAAGAATTTGAGTGGTACTTGGATTTACGAAGATATGGTTCTGTACCTCATGCCGGTTTTGGTTTGGGACTTGAACGATTGGTA
>CAJXLR010000204.1 GCA_913056425.1 uncultured Bacteroidota bacterium | reverse complement strand
ATCATTATTCGTGTTTCGAGTAGAGGGTCGATGTTAAAGGGAAGGGAGAGTAAAACCTCCCTTACGGAGGTTTGGTGTTGAGGTGTATGATTGGGTTGGTTAACTTTCGTTGGGGAAGGGGTTAATCTATTCCCTCGTCAACATCACCTAAAATGTCAAGTGGGACCCTCCTGGCGTAGAGATATTCTCTCCGTGTGAGACAGTAATCTGAGTTGTTGCACGTTTTGAAGTGGAGAGTTTCCTTTTCTCGTCTAATTTTGTTCTGTGATTCGGCAACACACTATAGATCAGATTTTCTCCGCTGCTTCAATTGATGAAGTTGTTGGAGATTATGTGAAGCTTAAACGATCCGGAAGCGGGATGGGAGGCTTGTGTCCGTTTCACAATGAAAAAACTCCATCTTTTAAAGTGAGTCCAAACCTTGGTATCTACAAGTGTTTTGGCTGTGGTCGGGGTGGGAATGTTGTGGATTTCGTAATGGAAATCGAAAGGCTGACATATCCAGAGGCATTGCGGCATCTGGCATCCAAGTATCACATTGAGATTGAAGAGGATAATTCCAATCGAGAGGAACTTAGCGAGCAAGTTAAGTTGCGTGAAGGACTTTACGTTGCTTTAGCGTTTGCACAGAAGTATTTTACAGACCAACTGCTAAACGATACAGAAGGCAAAGCTGTAGGCTATTCGTATTTCAAGGAACGGGCAATTACAGATCAAACCATCGAACGATTTGGACTGGGTTATGGAAAAAATAGTTGGGACGAGTTCCTAAATCATGCCCAGTCGAATGGATACGATTTAGATATCTTAGTTAAAGCCGGTCTTATCAAAGAGCGGCAGAACGATACTTCAGAAGAGAAGTCTTATTACGATACATATCGCGAACGAGTGATGTTTCCAATCCATAACCTTACCGGGAAGGTTGTTGGTTTTGGAGGTCGACATCTAACCAAGGATAAAAAAAGCCCGAAATACATCAACTCTCCGGAGAGTGAGGTGTATCACAAGTCTTCCGTTCTCTATGGTTTATATCACGCCAAAAAAGCGATACGAGAGAAAGAAGAAGTCTTGTTGGTTGAAGGTTACCTTGATGTTTTGATGCTGGCTCAAAGCGGCATAGAAAACGTTGTTGCCACAAGTGGAACTGCTTTGACGGTAGATCAAGTGAAACTGGTTAAGCGTTTTGCAGACAAGGCAGTAATGCTGTATGATGGTGATCCTGCCGGAATCAAAGCGGCTATTCGTGGGGTTGATCTTCTGTTAGAGGGTGGATTGAATGTAGATGTAGTCGTATTTCCTGAAGGTGAAGACCCTGACTCATATTGCCGCAAACTAGGTGGTGCAGGACTAGAAACCTTCATACATGAACAGCGTAAAAACTTGGTTCAATTTAAGACTGAGGTTTTGTTGGCAGAAAAGGGTGATACTGCAATCGGGAGGAGTGAAACGGCACGTGAGGTGTTGGAGTCGGTTGTGAAAATACCGGACCCACTCAAACGAAACGCTTTTATCAAAGAGACTTCTGTGTTGCTGGATTTTGAGGAGACCCTTTTGCAAGCTGAAGCTAAACGACTGCGGCATCAATTGGATCGATCTGGGAGAAATGCCACCCAAACAACCTTGATCCAACCTGAGGTAAACGCGAGTCCTGAGGTTAAACCGAGTGCTGATAAGCGATCTAAGGAGCATTTACTGGTCGAAAGCCTGATACTTTACGCTCAAGAGCCATATGATGAAGAGGTTGATATGGCAGGTTTTATCTTTAGCGAATTAGATGCTGATGGTTATGGGTTTGAGGATGCTGAATTGGCAGATGCCGTCAACGAGGCACGTACCTATTATTCGTTTCACGATGGACTGGATGAGTCGTTCTTTACCAAGCATAAAACCCTAGGAAAGATTGCCGCTGATACCTTGTCGAACAAGTATAAGCTGAGTCCGGTTTGGTCTGATACACACGAGATTTTTGTTAAGACCGATACGGAGAATTATAAAGATGTAGTTCAGGAAAATTTGAACTACCTCAAGTTGTTCAAGCTTCAATTCTTTTTTAATAAGACCATGAAGCAATTAGAAGAGGCAGAATCCGAGGAGGATGTTTTGTTGCTTCAGCGGAAAATTGCGAAGCTGCTCCAAGTGAGAAAAACCATTACCGATACACTTGGTATAGAAGGAGCGCTACCCGAGGCATAAAAAAAAGCCGATGCACTGCAACGGCTTTATCTAGAGTGGTTGATTATTACTTTTCTTTAAAGTTGTTTTTCTCCCAACATTCAAATCGCTGAATTTCTTCGTCGCTCAATTTTGCACTGCCTATTGGCATTGAGGTAAAACCTTGCTCATGTTTGATGGCTCCTAAGAAGTTTTCTTTCATTGCAGCCGTTTTTACTTCTTCGTATGTGCCCAATTTGAATCCGCCGGCACTTGCAGCATGACAAGACTGAGTGTTACATCTCACGTCAACAGTCGCTTTAACGAATGCATCATAGGTGACGTCTAAGCTGTCGCATAATTCCTGTGGTTGAGTGTTGTTCGTGTTGCCGTTGTTGTCTGGAGTTTCATCTTCTTTACAACTGTACGTCATTACAGCAATCAAACTAACTAATAGGAGTAATCTTTTTTTCATTCTATACTTTTTGTTGATGTCAAATGTACGTAACCAAATCATCCATTAGATGCACATTCGTTCTGTTAATTGTCAATTTTAATTGTCTAGTTGCCAATAAAACTATTCCGTTTGGCAACGGTGTTATGCTCACAATGCAAGATTGTTCCCGGAAACTTATTGAGAATTCTGTAGTCGTGTGTTGCCATCAATACTGCAGTACCATTGTCGCAGATATTGTGTAACAACCGCATGATGTCATCCGAAACATCCGGATCTAAGTTACCTGTTGGCTCGTCGGCTAGAATTACTTTAGGGTTGTTTAGTAGGGCTCGTGCAATAACAACACGTTGTTGTTCACCCCCAGAAAGTTCGTGGGGCATTTTGTAATCTTTGTTTGGTAAGCCAACTAATTCAAGCACTTCCTTCGCTCGTTTCTCCATTGCCGATTTGTCTTTCCAAGCCGTTGCTTTCATGACAAATTTTAGGTTGTCAAGTACAGATCTGTCTGTTAGTAGCTGAAAGTCTTGAAAAACGATTCCAAGATTTCGTCTAAGCTCTGGGATTCGTTTGCGGGTGAGCGTCTTCAAATCAAAATCACCTATAGATCCATAGCCTTCCCGCAACGGCAGTTCACCGTATAAGGTTTTGATTAAGCTTGATTTTCCGCTACCCGTTTTTCCTATCAAGTAAACGAATTCTGCTGGCTCTACCTCGATGTTTACATCGTGTAAAACCATGGTATTGTTCTGTTGAAAGATGAAAGCGTCGGTGAGTCGAATGATAGCGTCTGACACGGAACGAAATTAGTCCTTTTTACACGGATAAATGCACTAGATTCAGAATGCCACAAATTCCATTATGGGAAAAATAATTCCCAAAATGAATCAATTTTGGATTTTTTGTTTACCTGTGCAACGTACAATTGTGTACAGCTACTTGTGATGTTAAAAAAAGAGATTCATTAAAATGGCCACTCTGGTCATGCTCATTTTTTTGAGCAATGGTGCATACGCTCAGTATTGGCAATCCATTGGTGTGTTTATACCACAAGTTACTTTGATTGCTGTTCGCGGAGAAACGAACACAAACTTGTCATTAGGATTAGATGGTCCTGTAGAAGCGGGGCTGGGTATGACGAATACCTCTGATAGTTCATTGTGGATAAATTACACATTTATTCGAGGTGGTTTAACTCGACCCAAAGGAAATATCTACACAAAGATTAGCAGTGGAAGTTTACCCAGTGGAATGCCATCAGCTTGTTTACAGCCTTCAACTAAAAAATAATTTGTACGAAGACATTGATTTTGATGAATCTGCGACTCTAGCAGTCTTGTATACAATTTCAGACTGATTCGCTACAAATAATCCTTTTACCTATTTTTACTGTGACCAATTGTTACAGTAAAATTGAAATTATCAATTCTCAAGGAGCACGAACCGGGGGAAACCCGAGTTGCTGTTGTTCCTAAATCTTTAAAAAAGCTTACCGATCTTGGTTTTCAGGTAACAGTAGAATCCGGTGCCGGGCATCAAGCAAGTTTTTCGGACCAACAATATTCTGAAGCAGGGGCCACTATTGCCAAGAACAAAAGTGAGGCGATTACAGAGGCTCAAGTTTTAGTGAAAATCAACCCTCCATCCGACGAAGAGCTCAGCCTGCTTTCGTCTGGTCAGATTTGGATTTCACAACTTTTTCATCGCTTAGGCGGAGCACATATAAAGGCTCTGCAAGATGCAAGTGTTTCCGCTTTCAGCTTGGACGCAATGCCAAGAA
>CAJXLR010000203.1 GCA_913056425.1 uncultured Bacteroidota bacterium | reverse complement strand
CGGGATGCTCGCCGCGCAGGGCGAGTTGCGCGGCACGGTCGTCGGGATCGTCGGCGCCGGCGAGCAGCCGGGCGGCGAAGGCCCGAGCCGCCTGGTCCTTCGTCGAGCCGGGTGGCCCGACGAACAGGTAGGCGTGGTGGACGCGCTCGGTCTCGATGAGCTGGACCGCCTGCTGCTGCGCCGCCTGGCGGGGGGCATCGCGCCCGTCCGCCGCATCAATGCGTTTTGCCTGTTCCGTCAGGGTTTTGCGGTCCGAATCATCCAGCAGGGCGCCGAGGGCAAGGATCTGTACATACTCGACGCCGGCGAGTGCGTGGCGGTGAACCTCGGGTCGTACCTCATGTTCCCGGAACACGACGAGACCAGGGCGGAGTACGATTTCGACGCGCACGAACACGGACATCTCAGCACCGTGGAGGAACAGCGCGCGCGCCTGACCCAGCTTCTCCTCGTCGATACCGGCCGCCGTGAGCTCGGCTGTCCAGGCGCCGAAGGCCTTCTCGAAGAGGTCTGCGATGAGTGTGGCTATGTAGATGACGAGGTTGCCTCGCACTACGAGGAATGCTCGAAGCTCGACAAAGAATTGGTTAGTTGAAACAACCACTCACCAGACTGTGAAAGTTGAGCATGATTTTGATAAAGCGGCTAAGCAGATTGCTAAATTCGAGAAAATGCTTAAGTATGTCACTTCTGATCAGGCTGCCCTGACTCAGGAAGTATATCAACTAAGAGATGCTATGCATGCGATTGATTTAGCACTTAATGGTAGTGCTGCTCGGGCAGAGGTAGGAGAGAAAGATCATTTATCTGTTGGATCAAGATTATATTTTGCGGCAAGTGGATTAATGGATAATTCCTACGGTCAGACTCAATTACATGTGGAGAGCTATGAAATGGCCAAAGCCATGTTGGAACAACTGGAAGGTGATATAGCTGATTTAGCTAATGTCCAAGTACCTGCTTTAGCTAAGAAGTTGGAGGCAGCTGGTGCACCTATAATTCTAGATTAATGATTTTAGTTACAATAGCTATATAAATAAAAAAGCCCTCCACTTGTGGAGGGCTTTTTTATTTCCGTGATGACATCATTGCCGAACCAACTAAAGTGACACAGAACATTCAATAGATTTTTTATGCCTTAATTATAAAAAAAGCTCTGCAACTTTACGTTACAAGGCTTAATGTACCCGCAATGATTGCATTGTCGAACCAGATTGACAAGTAAATCAGTGAATTGTGTTCTACGTTCTGAGAATTGTGTTTTAGGAAGACGGTGAACCAATTGTATCTTTGTGTTATGGCAGATGAAAATATATTCAGAATTGAATCAGTAACACAGTTCTTTCAGGCAATTGGGAAGGAGAAACCGAACCATCCGTTAATTGGAGTCATAGACGTTACGGAGCTCAATATGTCTGATGAAAGCATGGCAGCGTATAAAGATGTAAAGATGACATCTGATTTATACTCTATCATATTAAAAGATGGAAGTTGTGGGATACAGTATGGTAGAAACAAATACGACTTTGAAGAAGGGGTACTTCAATTCATGGCTCCGAATCAGATTGTTCAATCGAACAACTCTCATACACCAAGTTCATATGGATTCTTTTTAGTGTTTCATCCAGACCTTGTAAGGAATTTCGATTTGGGTAAGCGAATCAAGAAATACAATTTCTTCAATTATGAAGTGCATGAAGCATTACACCTATCTAAAAAAGAAGAGGATACTCTAATGGAAATCGTTAATAACATCAAGGAGGAATTGAAGATGAATATCGACAAGCACAGTCAGGAAGTTTTGGTGACGAATATTCAATTATTACTCAATTACTCTCAGCGATTTTATGAAAGACAATTCATTACACGTACCAACAGTAGTTCAGATGTTGTGAGTCAAGTAGAAGAGTTGATTCAAGAGTATTACGAGAACAAACTTCACTTGGAACATGGTACACCATCTCCAGAGTATTTTGCCGATAAAGTAAACTACTCCAACACTTACTTAAGTGATATGCTCAAGAAAGAAACAGGAAAGAGCACAAAAGACCATATTGATGAACACATTATTGAGCTTGCAAAAACAGAGCTTGCACAATCTGGTAAAACGGTGAACGAAATTGCCTATGATTTAGGTTTTAATTATCCTCATTATTTCAGTAGGCTGTTTAAGAAGAAGACTGGTGAATCACCAAATGTATATCGTGCTCAGTTTCTCAATTGATCACAGATAACTTTAGTAAAAGCCGCTCCATTATAGAGCGGTTTTTTTGTATCTGAACATTGTGTTCTACCTTCTGAGTATCGTGTTCTAAATGCTGATTTTGTTGTAGTAACTTTGAAGTATAGAAATTGACAACCAATAAATAGAGATAATCATGGCAAGAAAAAAATTAGCGATTGATAAAGCAACAGCATCAAAAGATTTAAGCGGCAAAGTGTATATCGTTACAGGTGCAAACTCAGGTGTTGGACTTGAGACAACAAGACAATTAGTAACACAAGGAGGTCATGTTGTGATGGCATGTCGCAGAGTTGAGTCTGGTGAAGAAGAAGCAAAGTCATTCAAAGGCCTTAAGGGAAGTTATGAAGTCATCAAATGTGATTTGGCGGACCTTGATTCTGTACGAGAATTTGTAAAAGTATTTCTTTCCAAACACGACAGGTTGGATGGCCTGGACTGTAATGCGGGTATGGTCAACATGACAAATAAACCCATCCATACCAAGCATGGCTTTGAGATTACAATGGCAGCAAGCTATTTTGGACACTTCTTATTGACAGAGTTATTGCTCGATATATTAAAGAATACTCCAGAATCAAGATATGTGATTTTATCTTCTGTGGTACATGCAGGAAGTCCAAAGAATCGTCATGAGATTCACTTTGATGATTTGCATTGGAAGAATAGAAAATGGAATGCGTTTGCCTCATATGGTGAAGCGAAACTTGCCGTTGTACTATATGCTAAGGAACTGGCGGAACGCTTGGAAGGAACAGGTGTTACTACAGCATCCGTGCACCCTGGATGGGCACGTTCCAACTTTGGAAGTGGAGGAAACTTCCTAATGCGTGCAATGATGGCTATTATTCGACCTTTAACCAGAGGTGTTTCTGATAGCAATGAAGAATCAGCACAAACCTCTCTTCACTGTTTGATATCAGATGACGCAAGGAATCACTCAGGAGCGTATTTCAGTCAGCACAGCGTTCTTTATCGTGATAAGGAATGTAAAGCTGGAGGTTGGCCAATGAAATCTCCCAATCCACATGCACATGACATGGATACAGCAAGAAAATTAGTGGATATGACTTATGATATGGTCGGGTTGGCACCAGTGAAATAGATTGATTGCCGAACCAAATTAAAGCGTGATTCTGCGAAATGTGTTAGACCTTCTGCAAAATGTATACATCTGAGATTTAGAATGATTGAACCTTTGTAATAGAAATTAATTGTTTAACTAAAACTTAGAAAATATGTTCGGCAAAGCAATATCAAACTTGATGATTAAGCCTGGAAAGGCACCAGTATTTGAGACCCCAGATAAATTTGGGTTGGAGTATGAAGATGTAACATTTGAAGCAAAAGACGGAGTAACCTTATCAGGGTGGATAGTCAAAGGGAGTACCGACAAAGTGATTATTCAGTCCCATTTTGGAGTTCAGTGTTCAAGATGTGGATTCACCCAAGAAGGAAAAGGAATGATGAAGAATTCGCTTTGGACCAGTGATATTCATTTCTTAAACCAAGCTAAGTATTTGGTTGAAGCAGGTTACTCAGTGCTAATGTACGACTTAAGAAATCATGGTGACAGTGGACAAGGAGCTTCTAAATGGATTACTTGGGGTCAAGATGAAAGAAAAGATGTTTGGGGTGCTGTAAATTATATCTCTAACCATCCAACCTATAGCAACGCATCAATTGGCTTACTAAGCATATGCATGGGTGCAGCATCAACAACATTTGCCTATGGAATGGAAAATGACATGAAAGAATTCAGCAATGTAAAGTCCATGATTGCAGTGCAACCTCTTACATACGATTATTTCGTCAAGGCTATGGGACTACCTGGGTTTTTGATAAATAGTGGAAATAAGGTTAACGAGCAAAGAGGAGTTGAATTGACTGGTGATTCGTTTCTTCCATACGCTAAGAATCTGACCATGCCTGTCATGGTCATCCAAAATCAAAACGACCCTATGACCAACATGGACATGGTGAAGCAATATTACAACGATATTCAGACAGAAAAAGAAATGCTTTGGCTTGACCTTGAAAAGAAAAGAGGTGCTGCTTATGACTGGTTAGGCAAGAACCCAGAGAAGATTTTGATATTATTGTTCCTAAACCAAAATATTCTGGATGTGCTATAGATCTATGGAACAAAT
>CAJXLR010000202.1 GCA_913056425.1 uncultured Bacteroidota bacterium | reverse complement strand
AGGTAAACAGATTACTGAAGCCTTTTAGCAATTGTTTCATATGACTTCTTTAATGATAATCGAATCTCGGGTAGCGCGACTTCGTTGTCGCCAGTGTATACCAAGGCTAGATCTAAACCTTCATGCAGATTGAGCTCAGACAAGAATACCTTCTCGAGTCGATACGCTTCTCGCATCAATCGCTTAATTCGATTTCGATGTACAGCGCGTTTGAATTTTTTCTTGGATACGGTAACCATAAATCTGGAGCAGCCACCTTCCGTACGAATTCGGTAAAACAACAAAAGTGGACGTATGCCCACTTTGTCAGATTTCTTTGAAAACAATTCGGATATCGCAGTTGAATCCTTCAACCGCTCCCGACTAAACAAGCCTTTTTCGCTTGCCAAAAGATTAGCCTTTGTGGCTAGGCTCGTCAGAAACTGTAAGCTTCTTGCGACCCTTAGCTCTTCTTGCAGCAAGTACTTTGCGTCCGTTCTTTGTGCTCATGCGCTCGCGGAACCCGTGCTTATTTTTACGCTTTCTATTTGACGGCTGAAATGTTCTTTTCATTTTCTTCTTCCTTTACCCCTTTTACAAAAAGGACTGCAAAGATAACGAAATTTAGTAGTAGACATGAAAATTCTACTGCTTTTTTAGTAAGAAAGAAGAGGAATGTTTCGGTAATCACATTGGACTCTCCGCGATTTCAATTTTATGTAATTACTTTGTATCGAAATGGCTACCGTTCTACTGGAAACAACAAATGAGGGTCTTTGGCCAAAGGTCAGTGCAATCTTGAAAAAGAAGGTGATTTCTTTTGGGAAAGAAACCATATTCATCCACGACATCCTCATTGCTGTGTTCATTGCAATTGCGGCGTACTTGGTTATTCGTTGGGTTAAACGATTGCTATCTGCCGCTCAAAAGAACAACAAGCTTACTGCCGGTCAGCAATACGCATACACCCAGCTTGTAAAGTACATCGTTTTTCTAATTGCCTTTGTCTTAATTCTCCAGGCACTGAAGATTAACCTTACGGCAATCGTTGTGGGTTCTGCGGCCGCTTTGGCTGCTCTTGCTCTGGGGCTTCAACATTTGTTCAATGATGTGGTTTCCGGGTTCTTCTTATTGTTCGAAGGCAATGTTCGCGTGAACGACATTATTGAAGTAGACGGAATGGTATGCAGAGTGCAAGAAATTGGGATTCGCACATCAAAAGTTAAAAAGCGCGACGGGATATCGCTGGTGATACCTAACTCCAAAATCATAAGCAATTCTGTTATCAACTGGACCACGGATTCGAGCATTACTCGATTTACGGTTAATGTTGGGGTGGCATATGGATCAGATGTTCAAAAGGTACGTGAGATTCTTTTGGCCTGCGCAGACCGACACAACGAAGCAGTTAAAAGCCCGAAACCATTTGTACGATTTACTGATTTTGGTGAGTCGTCACTTCAGTTTGAATTACTCTTCTGGTCGAAAAACAGATTTAGAATTGAGGATGTTCAAAGTGACCTCCGCTTCATGATTAACTCCGAGTTCGCAAAAAGCTCTGTTGTTATTCCATTCCCACAGCGCGACATTCATATCAAATCGACCGTGGAACGCGTTATGCCTCAAAACGAGGAAGCATAATTATTTTGTTAGAACTGGAAATAAATGAATGGCTGAACATCAGCCGTCTTAGCTTGATAGCTTATAAATATTACTAGCGCAACGATAGCAACTTTAACTAAATCGGGCACATCAATAAACCAGCTTTTGGCCGCATCTTTCCATCTATATGGAAGAAGGTGAATCACGAATCCAAGTAAAATCAGCAAGAACACTTTATTGTAGCTTACTACGCGCTCCCAAATACCGGTCCCTACAAAGTCTGTAAACATCCGGTTTAACATCAGCTTTACGGTGGCCACATCTTTGGCTCTAAAATAAATCCAACAAAACGCCACAAAATGGAAGGTGAAAATTGCTGAAGCCACTGTACCCACTCTCGACAATACTGCATTCTTCGCTTGCGGCACGTACTTCAACCAGAGTTTATGCACTACAAGCCCAAACCCATGAAGACCACCCCAAATAATAAACTTGGTAGCTGCCCCATGCCACAATCCACCCAATAACATAGTCAACATCAAATTGATATACGTCCTAATCTTTCCTTTCCGGTTTCCACCTAGAGATATATACAGGTAGTCCCTCAACCAGCTCGACAAGGAAATATGCCAGCGTCTCCAGAAATCGGTTATGGATGTGGCCTTGTAAGGCGAATTGAAGTTTATAGGCAACTGAAAACCGAGCAACGCAGCTAGTCCAATTGCCATATCAGAATACCCACTAAAATCACAGTAAATCTGAATACTGTATCCATACACCGCCATCAGATTGCTAAAACCGGTATACAAGTTGGGGTCGTCAAACACTCGATCCACAAAGTTTACAGATATGTAATCGCTGATTACAGTCTTTTTAAACAGGCCCACCATAATCAAATAGAGCGCGATACCGAGCTGTTCACGCGTCAGGCTAAACTTCTTATAGATCTGCGGAATAAAGTCGGCAGCACGTACAATAGGGCCCGCAACCAGCTGTGGGAAGAACGTCACAAAAAAACCAAAGTCCACAATATTCTTGGCCGGCTCGAGCTGCTTCCGATAAATATCAATTGTATAACTCAGGGTTTGAAAGGTGTAGAAAGAAATGCCCACCGGTAAGAAAATTTCCGTTATATCGAAGTTCGTACCGAAAACCCCGTTAGATATTGAAGCCATAAAGTTGATGGCCCTAAACTCCGTTCCCAAGAAGTTGTTCATCACCTCAACCAGGTAATAGGAATACTTGAAGAACGCGAGCATTCCCAGGTTAACAACCAAACTAAGTATCAAAAAGAAGTTCCTGGTCGACTGCTCTTTGCTTTTATATATCGTATTCCCACAGTAGTAATCTACAATGGTGGAAAGAATCAGCAACCAGAAGTATAGACCTCCTGATTTGTAGTAAAAAAACAAACTGAACAGCAACAAGTACGCGTTCCGCACAACAAGCTTTCGTTGAACAACGGAGTAGACAATGAATCCTATACTGAATAGGAAAAGAAATAAATACTGACTGAAGATGAGTGGAGCATCTTCAGCATAGAAAAATATTTCTCTCAGGGTTAGCATTACTTGTCGTTAAATCGGTCTTCGTAGGCTTTCATAATGCCTGAATACAGCAGCATTCCTTGCACCATGTACCCTTCTTCGGTGTAGTGTATCAAATCGTACTGAGCCAAGCCTTCATTCCTCCACTTCTTAATCGCATAGTCTCCCCCCATAAGGGTGTTAAAATCCCATACCGCCAAATTATACTTATCAGCAAGTTCTTTAATTCCGGTAACCACTTGTCCAATGTTCCGATTGTGATATCGTCTGCGGATATATATATCCCCGGGCGTTGTAAGTAGGATATCGGCATTAGGATTGTTCTGCATAACCTTTAGCAGGAGCTTTTCGTAATTCTCCTTAAAACATGTTTGACAGAACATTCGCTCATACATGTACGCATCATTTGTTCCAAGCGACAAGATTATCAAATCGGACTTTAAACTAGCCAGCTGTTCGTCGAAAAACGTATTTCTCAGGTAACTTTTCGCATAGGCTCCATTTAGCCCTATGGCATGGTATACGACACCTGGATTATCGTTTTCAAAACTCGCTCCATAGAACTGATAATAGCGCTGGCTGTCTTGCTTTTCGAGGCCAAGCCACAAGCTATCCTGGTTCTCGTCAAAGAACAAATAGGAGATAGACTCTGAGGTAGGCAACACATCTGCATGCATAGCAGTGCTATCGGGGCTCAATGCTCGTACATTAAATGAGTGCGGACTCGCATAATTGAAGAGCTTTACGCGATTGAACTCATAGTTCATTTCCTTATCCAAATTGGGGTTGAGTCGTATCGTAGAAAAGCTGTCGTATGTAGTTGCAGTTGCACCGGTAATCCCAAAATTGCAGTGATCACGAGACGAAACACTCTTACACCCTTCCCAATTTCCATTGTAAGCAATACCCAAATTAAGAGGACTGTTACTTCGGATTAATCGGTACGGAAAAACAAATCCACGACCTCCATTCCCAAAGGTCTTCTGAAACAGTGTGCGTGTAGTATGGGTGAGAAAATCTGCTTGAATGTGACTGTCACCAATATGAGTAATAACCACCTTTCTCTGTTTTTTCTGAATGCAGCGATCTAATGCATTGAAGAAACCATTTAACCGGTTAGGACCATCAATTTTGTTCTGGCGAATATCAAAAGATTTGTACCGAGGGATATAGACGTCTCCCGGTGCTCTATCTCCAGTAACGAAAGATAGAAGCCCAAGTAGCAAGATGAGCCCTATGGTTGATACACCCCGACGTTTCAAGT
>CAJXLR010000201.1 GCA_913056425.1 uncultured Bacteroidota bacterium | reverse complement strand
ATTTGGTATTATTCTTTCATCAATTGAAGATTTAAATTCACCATAAGGTGCTTGAGCTGTTGCATAAACGCCTGCTTTTGATTTTTCAAAAATTAACATGATGAAGAAAACGATAGGACTCTTGAGCTTTCTTTTGCTCATAATGAGCACTAATGCTCAAAATACTTCCAAGTATTCCAACGAATTCTTATTTATCGGAGTTGGCGCCAAATCCTTTGGTATGTCCCAATCGGTAGTTGCCTCTGTTGACGATGTAACTGCAGGCTATTGGAACCCGGCGGGATTGGTTCATATGAAGAATAATCTCGAACTCAGCTATATGCATTCGAATTACTTTGCGGGAATCGCAAACTACGATTACAGCGGTCTCGGTTTCAAAGCGGGGGAAAAGGGTTACATGGGAGTGAGTTTTGTGCGCATGGGTGTGGATGGAATACCCAACACACTCGACATTTTCCAAAATGGACAGCTGAACTACGACCTGATTACAGAATTCTCTGCTGTAGACTATTCCTTCATGTTTAGCTACGCACAGAAAGCACTGAAAAATGGTTTGAGTTTTGGTGGAAGTGCGAAAATTATACGCAGAAAAGCCGGCGAATTCGCCGGGGCTTGGGGTTTTGGTATTGACGCCGGAATGCAATACCAAGGCGATAACGGTTGGAGATTGGCTGCTGTTGCTCGTGATGTGACCTCCACCTTCAATGCCTGGAATTTTACGTTCACGGATGAACAAAAAGACCGACTCACACAACTCGGACAAGAACTCCCTAAGAACTCATTGGAGGTTACTCTTCCCCGATTGATTCTTGGCGCGGGTAAACGATTTGAATTTGGTTCGGACTACAGTTTTGAAACAGAACTAAACGCAAATATCACGACAGACGGAAGACGAAATACTGTGATTAATACAGACGTGGTGAGTATCGACCCGTCCTTGGGAATTCAGTTTGGGTACGCCGATGCGGTATTCATCCGCTCCGGTATTGGACAAGTTCAAAAGATAACAAACATCGACAACGAAGAATTATGGTCGATGCAGCCAAACATTGGCGTTGGTGTGAACTTGGATAAATTTGCCATTGATTATGCTATGGCAAACATTACACAAGGTGCCGGCATAAACTATTCGCATGTCTTCTCCATCCGTTTTAAGTTTAATGCGGCGGAGGATTCATCTGGGTCAAACACAAATGGCAATTAGATAGTGGACTTAGGAATTATAGGTGCTGGAACCATGGGATCCGGGATTGCTCAAGTGTGTGCAATGGCCGGTCATCAAGTGGTTATGTTCGATGTTAACGGAGATGCTTTAAATAAAGCGCTTACGATTATTGAATCAAATCTCGACAACGGAATTGCTCGCGGGAAAGTGAGTGAAGAACAAAAATTCGCAACGTTGAAGAATATCACTACTTCACCATATCTTGACGAAGTGAAAGTTGATTTAATCATTGAAGCTGTTGTTGAGCGTTTAGATGTCAAAATCGACCTGTTCAATAAACTCGCTGCTGTGAACAGTGAATCAACCATCCTGGCGGGGAACTCTTCCTCTATCCCAATTACTCAGATATCGGCTAAGGTTCAAAACCCCGAACGCGTGGATCGCATTCACTTTTTTAACCCGGCTCATATCATGAAACTGGTTGAAGTTGTGAGTGGTGCGCACACGTCGGAAGAAGTGGCCAAGACTGCCTACGACTTCGTGAACCAAATTGGTAAGGTGCCAATTATGGCGAAGGATGCACCTGGATTTATTGTGAATCGCGTTGCACGTCATTACTACGTGGAAGGTTTAAAAGTACTCGAAGAACGTGTTGCAGACCACGAGACTATTGATGATTTATTGCAGTCGAGCGGTTTTAAAATGGGGCCGTTTAGACTTATGGATTTGATCGGTGTGGAAACCAATTTTTCGGTGACTGAGTCGATGTATAACCTGTTTTACCAAGACGAAAAATTCAGACCGAGTCGCATTCAAAAACAGAAAGTTGATGCAGGTCATCACGGAAGAAAAACCGGTCAAGGCTTCTATACCTATGAATAAACTTTGGGTTGTCATATTCCTAGTTTTTGTGGCGTCTTCGTGTAACGACGATACCACAACGAATGGCAATGTTTTTATTCCCAATGTCCCGGTGAGCATAACGGTGAACATGGAGCTACCCTCTCATTTTCACTTACAAAACCTCGGTGGATTCTCTCTGCTAGAAGGCGGAAACCGAGGGATTTTCTTGGTGCACAACTTTGACGATGAGTTCTATGCAATTGAACGTACGTGCACCTTTGATCCGGAAATAGAATGCGGAGTAATTCAAGTGGATTCGAGTAACATTCAACTGCGGTGTGGTGTATATGAAAGTGACACTTTCCGGCAGTGTTGCCAGAGCCTCTACAGTTTTGATGGATTTGTGTTACAAGGACCTAGTCGTTTCCCGTTAAGGCAGTATCAAGTATTCCGCAATGGAAATTTGCTTACCGTTAGGAACTAGAACTGAGTTCACACTGCTCTCACCAGGTTACAATCACAGTCACAGAAAACTTAAAGATTCTTTTAAACTGTGATCTTAATTTTGGCTTAAAGTAAATAGTATGAGAAACTTCTTTATTCTGTGTATAGTTGCTAGTTTGCTCATTGGATGTGACTCAAACCAGCAGAATCAATTTGATGCTGAAACACAAATTAATCTCGACACAGCGAGCTTCGAAATCATCCATAACAAACCGGCTTACGACATCGATAGTTTGCCCACTGTTGTAGTTGAACTAAAAAGCAGTGCTTGGAAAAACCGAATGCTCATAACGAGTGAGCGCGCTTATTCTGAAATACCAAAAGACTATTACAATTCGTATCAAATCCCTGATACTGCAGTGTTTGCCTTCTCCACTTGGTACGCCGGAGGAGGTCACTATTATTTTGGTATAGTAGATCAAAACAAACTGGTCGTAAAACGTAAGTGGGAAGAAGAGGGAAATATGGAAGAAGAGTTGCAGCCACCTAACCCCTACACTAATTACATGACGTTTATGTTTAAGAATGACGGTGTTGGTGTGATAGAACACAAAAACTCTATATAGAAATTCACCTGGTTCAAGCAGGGTCAATGATGGTTTACTTGTTTACTCCATCGAATCTCTGTAAGATTTCGTATAGCATTCAATTTGTTTCAAACCAAAGTTCTTGTATCGGTGTTTTATGGTCAGATTAAAACCTCATGCAAGACAAAATCTTATCCGCCTACACGGCGTACGTACTAAACCACGGCAAAAGACCGGAAAGCATCTATTCTTTCGCACAAGATCTTGAGATCTCAGAATCGGAGTTTTATCAGCACTATGCTTCGTTTGATGCGATTGATCAGTCGTTCTTGACTACACTGTTTCACAAGACTGTAGAACTCATCGAGAAAAACGAAGATTACGCTTCCTTCGATGGAAAAGACAAACTCCTAACGCTATACTATACACTTTTCGAAATGCTCACAGCAAACCGAAGCTTTGTGATGGCGTTGATGGGAAAAAGTCACAACCCAATGAAGCACATGCGCAACTTGCATCCGTTACGAGCGGATTTCAAAAAATATGTTCATGCCTTGAACCTCGACATTGTGGATCTAAAAATTGAAGGTTTAAAGAAATACCAAGACAAAGGAGTTGGTGAACTTGCTTGGGCTCAATTCATGTTCATCCTCAAATTCTGGATGACTGATACCTCAAAAGGATTTGAGAAAACCGATGTGCTTATCGAGAAATCGGTACAAACAGGATTCTCCCTCGTAAACAGTGAGCCGGTTAACAACCTTATCGACCTTGGGAAATTCCTTTGGAAAGAAAAACCCATAATGTGATATGGAAACGATAGATAACATCCCCATATCCAAGGTAAAACGCGCTTCAAAGCTCATTACCACGGGTGCTAAAGTTGGTGCGAACTACCTGAAGTATTACGGTAGCAAAGTTATTGGCGATGAAGAAAAGGCGAGAGAAAAGCTGAATGAAGCTAATGCAGAAGACATTTACGACAGCCTTAAAAACCTGAAGGGTAGTGCGTTGAAAGTTGCTCAAATGCTGAGCATGGAGCAAAACATTCTCCCGGAAGCATACGTAGAAAAATTCTCGCTCGCTCAGTTCTCTGTACCTCCATTGAGCCCCGCACTGGTAAGTAAGACTTTCCGAAACTACTTTGGCAAATCCCCGAGTGAACTGTACGACAGCTTTGATTCGAAATCGACCCATGCAGCGAGTATCGGTCAAGTACACCAAGCAGAATTAAACGGTGAAAAATTAGCTGTAAAAATAATTTCATTGTAGCAGAGTGTTACCACAGTTCCTTTTTGCACTCGATATAGCATTGACAACTTTAAAATGTCCACATTAAAGTTAATAGACAACCTAAAGCAT
>CAJXLR010000200.1 GCA_913056425.1 uncultured Bacteroidota bacterium | reverse complement strand
TTAGTCGCCGGGCAACAGCCACACCGTTTTCACGACATTTGGTAATACGGCACTCGTTGAATGCATTCTGATGTTTGCCCAATACAACAGCATCAGAATTTATGTACAGGAATACAATGTCTTGGTCAAAATTATGAAGCAAATACTCTTCAGTTGCCAAGTTGAAGTAGACATCGTCAGTCTCAGCTATGATCAATAGGCATTTTGACGGCATCTATGTATTGCGCTGGTTTAGATCTGCGGTTAAGGCATTTAAGGCCTCCATCGAACCGGTTTTGCTCAATACTTCACTTAACTCGTGTGCCTTTGTCATATATCCACCCATAACAGATTTAGCATAATCCGGTATTCCCAAGTCTTTGAAAATCTGAGTTACGGAATCAATTTTTTCTTGCGAATCAATTGACTGGGCATACCAAGAATCGAGTTCTGCCTTTTGATTGGTCTTTGCACGCTTAAATGCCTCGATTGCCAGTAGTGTTTTCTTGTTCTCCAAAATGTCACCACCTATGCGCTTTCCAAAGGTTTCCTGCGTTCCAAATGTATCCAGGTAGTCGTCCATCACTTGGAAAGCTAGACCGACGTTTAACCCGTAATCATAGAGCATTCGGGCTTCTTCATCTGTTGCACCGGCAAGCACAGATCCAGACATAAGACTAAACGCGAGGAGCACAGAGGTCTTGCCTTCTATCATATGCAAGTACTCCTGCTCAGCAACTTCATCGCGAGTCTCGAAATTCATGTCGAACTGCTGGCCCACGCATACTTCTTCTGCCATTTTACTGAATTCATCCGTGATGAGGCATTTTATCTCACTTGGCGCATCAATTTGGTTAATTGATCGATACGCTCGAACGAGCATCATGTCGCCACTTAATATCGCAATGTTCTCGTTCCACTTTTTGTGTACAGTTGGTTTACCTCGCCTTACATCTGCACGATCCATTATATCATCGTGCATCAAGGTAAAGTTGTGAAATACTTCGACCGCGTGTGCCAATGGGAGAGCTTTCTCAACATCGCTGCGCTTAAATTGGTAGCCCAGCAGTACTAATACCGGACGAATTCGTTTGCCGCCTAAATCTAAAATGTAGTTTGCAGGGTCATATAACTCATCGGGACTTCCAACCAATGGATTAGATTTAAGGTAGTTTAAGTAGTCTTCTCTTAATTCAGTATATGTTCTCATTCAGAAACAATGGTAAAATCAGCTGTGCGTTTGTTTAGGTTGGTCTTCTTAACTCTGACTGTGACCGTGTCTCCGAAGCTCAGTTTCTTCCCGGTTCGTCGACCAACCACAGATAGGTCTTTTTCATAAAACTCGAAGAAGTCTCCTTTCATATCACTAATGCGAACCATGCCTTCACAATGATTGTCGTTGAGCTCAACATAGATTCCCCACTCTGTGACACCTGAAATTACCCCTTCGAAAGTTTGCCCTACAAAACCGGACAAGTACTCGATTTGTTTGTATTTGCTCGATGCTCGTTGTGCCTGCGTTGCACGTTGCTCCATTTGAGAACTGTGCTTACACGCTTTTTCAAGGTCTTCCGAATTTACCCCAAACTGTTTGTTGATGTAGTTGTACATCAATCGATGAACGATTAAGTCCGGGTATCGTCGGATTGGACTCGTGAAATGTGTGTAGTATGGGAAATTCAATCCGAAATGGTAGGTATCCTTTGTCGTGTAAATAGCCTTTTCCATACTCCGTATCGCTAAAGGATGTAGAATATTTGCGGCTACCGTACCTTCAGATTCCTCCACCATGTTGTTGATGGTTTTACTAATGGTCTCGTGCGAGGTTGTATCAATTTTATAACCAAATTTCGCAGCGGTTTGGATGAAGAAAGCCATCTTTTCCACGTTGGGTGCTTCGTGAACTCGATAGGGTAGAGGCTTCTTAAGCTTATTATGTACGTGCTTCGCAACCGTTTTGTTGGCCAACAACATAAAATCCTCGATCATCTTATGGGCCTCTTTACGGACCTTTTTTTGAATTTCAAGCGGTTTACCATCGTCATCCAGCACAAATCGGAATTCGTCACTTTCGAAGGAAATAGCACCGTCTTTGTATCTCTTGGCCCGCAGTTTTAAACTCAGGTCGTTGAGGGTTCGAATGGCATCGGCGTGTTCCTCACTCTTTTTTTCTATAACTTCTTGAGCTTCTTCGTAGGTAAAGCGTCTATCGGAGTGAATTACGGTTTTGCCTATCCAATAATCTTTTACGGAAGCGTTCTCTATAATCTCAAAAACAACGGCAAATGCAAGTCTATCCTCATTGGGGCGCAAAGAACATAGATTGTTTGATACACGCTCCGGCAGCATAGGAATGGTTCTGTCTACCAAATAAACTGATGTCGCACGCTGAAATGCTTCATCGTCCAAAATGCTGTTTGGCCGCACAAAGTGGCTCACATCCGCAATGTGGACCCCAACCTCATAGTTGCCATTCTCCAATTTCTTAAAGGATATGGCATCGTCAAAATCTTTGGCATCAACTGGGTCAATCGTAACAGTTAAGGTATCTCTGAAATCGCGCCGCTTTTTTATCTCTTTTGCGGAAATGGTAGCTGGCAGTTTCTCAGCTTCTTCCAGAACAGCGGGGAGAAATTCAGAATCAAACCCAAACTCTGCGACAATGGCGTGCATCTCCGTATTGTGCTCACCTGCTTTTCCCAGTACCTTGGTGACAATACCATTTGGGTTTGGTGAACTCATGGGCCAGTCTACGAGTTCGACCAGCACTTTGTCGCCATCTTTTGCCCCATTTAAATCATTCTGAGGTACGAAGAAATCTACGTGCAGTCGGCTGTTATCCGGAATAATGAAAGCGAACTTGCGCATTTTTTGAACGGTTCCAACGAACTCTGTTCGTTTCCGTTCTACCACTTCGAGGACCTTACCCTCGAGTCTGCTGCCTCGCTTTTGCCTGATTAACTCAATGGTTACCGTATCACCATCCAGAGCCATTGCCGTAAGCGACTTGCTGATGTATACGTCTTCGTTTAACTCTTCAACAACTGCATAGGCTGCACCTCTTTGTGTAAAGTCAATAGTTCCCGTGAACATGCTGAAATCAGGTAGATAGCGGTATTTCCCTCTGGAAACCGATTCTATGATTTCTTCACGCTCCATGACCTGGAGGATTTTAATGACGTCGTTTTTTTGATCGTCTTTGGTTATGCCTAACGCATGTGTGATTTGTTTGTAGTTGAATGATTGGCGAGGATTACGCTGGAAAAACTCGATAATCTGCCTGTATTTACCCGGCAGTCGCTTTGGACCGCTTTTCTTGATTTTTCTCTTTCTTGACAATGTATAAATCTAGTCTATGTAGGATTCTTTAAAATAGCTTTAAGTCTGGTTGAGTCATTCTCAGCTGTTTTAAGATCTACGTAATTACTACAACCGCTGCCATAAAGAGCGTCGTTGAGTTCATTTCTATTAATTTTTCGGCGCTTCCCAAAGTAACCACCAAGCGCTCCTATGGTGTAAATAGGCCCCCATGGAATACCCCACCATCCCAAGAATGCTGTAGCCAACGTGTCATTGTTTAGTTTAGACATGTTACACGATGGGCAACCCACACGAACATTTTTGTTCTTGTGCGTCATAATCACATAACTGAAGACTTTGGTGCTAACGGACGCAGAGATTGGACCCGGAGCACCGCAGTGTGGACATGTTTCCATGTGTATTTTTTCAACCAGGGATTGATATTCTTGGTTGAGCGTTTCACTATTCCAAATCTTGATAGCATCCATGTGTTGCTCAGTTTGCCCTCGTTTCTCAATCTCCTCGAGCAAAGCTCTCTTGCCATCTTCGTTAAGATCAGAGTAGTCGTACTTTATGGTGCTGGCAAGGGCCGCATCTGACAGTTTGCTAAATTCTCGCTGCAACTTTTCGTAAGGAGTTTTACGCGCCATGAGTTAATTACTGATTACCATTCAATAATACCCGATAATTCAATCGAATCAAAGTTACCTTTTCACGTGGTGGAGAAGTGATTTGGTGTACTCCGATTTCGGATCGAGTATCACATTCTCCGTGGAGTTGTTTTCTTCGATCCGGCCAGACTTCATAACCAGAATGCGGTCACATAAGTAACTTACCACATTTAAATCGTGAGAAATAAACAAGTAAGTTAAGCCACGCTTGACCTTCAAGGTATTAAACAGATTTAGTATTTGAGCTTGTACGGATATATCAAGTGCTGAAACAGATTCATCACATATCAGAATGTCCGGTTCAACAGCCAGTGCACGAGCAATGCTAACCCGTTGTCTTTGTCCTCCTGAAAACTGATGCGGATACTTATCAAAGTCTGAGACTGATAAACCAACTTCAATCAAAAGGTCTTCTACAGATACCTTCACTTGGCTCTTTTTTAAGTTAGAGTTATGAAT
>CAJXLR010000199.1 GCA_913056425.1 uncultured Bacteroidota bacterium | reverse complement strand
GTTGATGTGGAGCACTACAGTCTTGAAATCGACATGCGAGACATGGCTAATCGTAAAATATCTGCATTAGCGACTATCACTTATCGATTAGAACAAGCATCTGATGTGGTAGATTTCGATTTCGAAGGTCTTACCGTAGATAGTATACTTCGCAGAGGTAAGTCGATAGGCTATACAAGCTCGGCAACAGAGATTAACATTCAACTCGGAGAGGAGTTGGCATCCGGAATATTAGACACAGTAATGGTGTATTACTCAGGTTCTCCGGCTAAAGACGCCAGCTGGGGAGGTTTTTATTTTAGTGGAGATTACGCCTTCAATTTGGGTGTGGCGTTTACTTCATCTCCGCACAACTATGGTAGAGTTTGGTATCCATGCGTAGACAACTTTACCGACCGAGCAACCTACACCTATTCCGTGCGCTGCAAGAAAGGATACAAAGCCATGTGTAACGGTTTACTTCAGACTGAAACAACACATCCGGATGAGTCCATTACCTATGTATGGGATATGAATGACGCTATTCCTACGTATTTATCCAGTATCGCGGTTGCACCATACACCTTAAACACCTGGGAACATAAAAACATCCCCATTACCTTGGCTGCAGTTGCGTCAGATTCCGCAAATATGGCTACTTCATTTATTAACCTTAATGAATGTATCGATGCATATTTGGAGCGATATGGGCAGCATAATTTTGATCGAATAGGTTTTAATGCGGTGCCATTTAACGGTGGGGCGATGGAGCATGCTACAAACATCGCCTATCCCAGATTTGGAGTAGGAGGAGACCTAACATACGAGACGCTTTATGCACATGAACTTGGCCACCATTGGTGGGGCAATACAGTGACCTGTCGAACCGCAGAAGACATGTGGATCAACGAAGGTTGGGCTTCATTCTCCGAGCGAGTATTCTTGGAGTGGGTTTACGGTAAAGACCGCTACAATGAAGACATTTCTTCGAATCATAAGGCTGTTTTACACTACGCTCATTTACGAGACGGTGACACCCTTGCGATCTCGGGTGTGGGGCATAGTAATACGTATGGGATGCACGTGTACGACAAAGGGGCAGATGTCGCACATACGTTGCGCGGATACATGGGCGATACAGCATTCTTCCATGCTGTAAATTCATTTTTGGTTAGGTACAAGTTTAAAGATGTTTCAAGTGACGATTTAAAAAATCACTTCGCTGAGTACACGAAGCACGACATGGAATCTTTCTTCAAGAACTGGGTTTACAATCCCGGATTCCCTCATTTTAGTGTTCTAGGATTTGAAAGTAAACCGAAGGGTAATTTGTATCAAGTTCAGCTAAACGTAGGACAGCGTTTACGTTTCGCACCGGAGTTCTTCGAAAAATTGCCAATGGATGTTACTTTTTTTAGCAGTGATATGAAGCGTTATACGTTGAATGTTGAGTTGAGCAAGGAGAGACAAAACATGGTGCTTGATGTTCCTTTTGCCCCAGTTTACGTAGCACTTGATTTAAATGGCCGAATAAGCGACGCAATCACGGATTACAACCACATGATTTCGGACACCGGCACATACGTGTTTGGCGATGCCATGGCGACAATGGATGTAAACGAAGTAAATGATTCAAGCTTTGTACGTATTGAGCACCACTGGGTTGGAGCCGACCCATACTTCAATGGTAATGACGACATATTCATATCGCGTGAGCGGTATTGGACGATAGATGGAGTTTGGAGTAAAGACTTTAATGCCAACGTTACGATTGAATATTTTGGTCGAAAGACTGGAACAAACTATGCCGCCGGATATTTGGATGTAGACTTGTTGCGTAACACGGAGGAATCACTGGTGTTAGTGTACCGACCAAATCCATCGGCTAAATGGACGGAATGTCCTGATTATTCGTGGGAAATGGGATCCAAGTACGATAAGCGTGGAAGCTTTACAATCAATAGTGTTCAGCGTGGTCAATATTGTTTTGGAGTGCGCGAACAAGACCGACTTGCCGTTGAAGAAACATCGAGCACAAAGCACGTTTTGGTTTATCCAAATCCCGCAAGCGATTCAGTATCCATTGAAGTAAAGAATGCCCGTGGCGGTATGATTGAGATTACGAACTCTGCAGGTCAGGTGGTTCTGGAGCGCCGGGTTAACTCCGCATTAGACACCCAGAAACTTGATGTATCCGAATGGACTCCGGGTATTTATTTTATCGGAATAGTCTTGGATGATAAACCGTATGCTCCAAGAATGATGCTGGTTCGGTAAAACGGAAACTAACTTTAATTGAGCTTCCAATCTACAGGTTCAATACCGTTTTGCTCTAAGTATAAATTGCACTTTGAGAAATGCTGGTTTCCAAACCAATGTCCTTTGTTTGCACTCAGCGGACTTGGGTGCCCGCTTTGAAGTACCAAATGCTTCGATGTGTTGATGTGTTTGCCTTTGCGTTTGGCATACCCTCCCCATAGCATGAACACCAGATTCTCACGTTCGGTATTCAGAAGCTCTACAATACGGTCGGTAAACCTTTCCCATCCCTTGTTCTGATGAGATCCGGCCTTCCTGGCTTCCACAGTGAGTGTAGCATTTAAGAGCAATACTCCTTGACTTGCCCAAGATGATAAGTCGCCACTTCTAGGGTAATTCAATCCCAAATCGGTTTGCAACTCTTTGAAAATATTTATCAGCGAGGGTGGGTGCTTTACGCCTTCGTGAACCGAGAAACACAAACCGTTCGCTTGCCCGGGGCCATGATATGGATCTTGACCTAAAATGACAACTTTAACTTTTTCAAAAGGACAAGCATCTAATGCCGCAAAGATTTGATTACCGGGTGGGTAAATTGTTTTACCAGTTTTTTTCTCCAACTGTAAGAAGACTTTTAACTGTTGGAAATAATCCGATTCAAACTCATCCGACAATCGATCTAACCAAGATTCTTCCAGTTTTACATTGGATGAACTACTCATCTACTTGTTCCGGTTGACCTTGGTAATACGGACTGGGTTTAACAATGCTGTTGAACATGTACCATCCTGATGCTGCTAATAAAGCAACAAAGACAAAGAGTACAATTAGCTTTTTGATCTGACTCGATTTCATACTAAAACGCCCAACGAATTTACAACTCGTTGGGCGTTCTCAATAATTCTTGGAAGACTTAGTTCCCGTCGTTACCCAAGAAGCTATAATTCTTGCTGAAGTACAACATCTGTTCTGCATATCCTTGGTCGTGGAACACTTCTAAGTCGGTGAGTTGGTCACCATCAAAAGTTGGTTTCAAGGTAGGCTGAACAAAGCCACTGTATGGAGCTAAATTAAATTGCTCATATCGTTCTTTTACTTCTTTCATCAAGTCTTGATCTGCGATAACACCGTATCCTTCCACTAACGCTTCTGCGGCCTCGTAGTCGCCCTCAGACTTGATTCGCTGAATCTCACGAAGCAAATCGCCGAATAAACCTCTCAACTTATCATAGTCATTCACTATGAAGTAGGTTTTGCCTTCTTTCTCCACCCGTTCAACCACATTTTCTTCAGCACCTTTCTCCATTACCCATTTTGCAATAAGTTGTCGGTTTCGCATGTGATCTTCTTCGACGTTATCACCTTCTTCTAATCGACGTAGTTGCAACATCAATCCGTTCATGATGTATCCATCGTATTCAGCCTTCCCAACGTCAAGGGTCTCCATCAAGCCCAAGTCCACAAGCTTTTGGTCGTATATGTAGTAAAGGGCTACTAGGTCGGCTCTGGCCTCTTCAAGTGTATTGCTGTAGTTCTTTAAGGTCTCTTTTGGAGTACCAACACCTTCGTTAATTTTTCCGGAAGCGTGTCCAATTACCTCATGCATCGCAGTGTGCAGTTTGCCCGCGAGCTTTCCGTGCTTCTTGCGACGTTCAGCCATTTCTTCTGTGTAGTAGAATTCATCTACAGATCCACTTCCTGAAGCATCACTGTACGCTTGTACAATATTTCCCAAACTAACCGACTTAGACCCATGAGTAGCTCTAATCCAGTTACTATTGGGAAGGTTAACTCCTATGGGTGTCGAAGGAGCTGCATCGCCACTTTCCATCGCAACGTTTACCACCTTGTAGCTTACACCTACAACATCTTCCTTTTTGTGATTATCCATGATTGGAGAATTGTCTTCAAACCACTGTGCATTCTCGCTCATGGTCTGCATACGCTTAGAGGCCTCAAAATCTTTTATCTCGATAACGCCTTCAAATGCGCCTTTGTATCCAATCGCATCACCATAAACTTCAATAAAGCCTAGGATAAAATCGATATCACCTTCCGTTGAATTTACCCATGCCATGTTTGTAGCATCCCATTGTTCAAGACTTCCGGTTGTGAAGTATTCAATGAGCATTTCGAGGTGCTTCGCTTGTTTGTCGTTTTCAGCCACACCCTTTG
>CAJXLR010000198.1 GCA_913056425.1 uncultured Bacteroidota bacterium | reverse complement strand
ACGTTTTTGAACAAACTGTCTTTGATGCTCACTTCAACAATTTCTTGTCGGTATACCGTCGTTGTATCATCTTTATCACCGTATTCTACTGTAATTAGCAGCTTACCCATATTGATAAAGTTGATTAGAGTATCGTAGTTATCTGTGAATTTACCAAAACGATCTTTGTAGGCCAGTTCGGCTTCACGGATTTTTTCAAGTTTGTTAATTACCTGACCTTCAATCTTTTCAACTTCAGCACGGTAGCGCATTTCACCCGCTACAGATTCGTATAAAAGATAGGCCAGCAAAATAGCTACTAGGGCGAAAACGACTTTTAAGATGTTGTTTACCATTGTCTTCGTGTCTTACGGCAATATTACTAAAATCGGTGAATTATATTTTACCCGGGGTGTTATGGTTTTATAATGCATCCGTTTGAATTGATAAGCGGTTAGGCATAACGGTTACCTACCCAAACAAATCGCTTATTTACGTATTCCGGGTTTGTGAAACTAGCATTTCCGGCAGGGTTTCCTCCCGTTACATGGAAGTCACTAAATGCTGCGTGTTGGTTAACAAAAGCCGCTCCACCGAAATTGAAAGAAACCGGCGTAAACGTTGCGTTCATCGTATTTTCAATTGCATCCTGCATCTCAACATCCGTTGTATAAGCCAAACAAGTTAGGGCTCCTTTGGTACGAGCCATTTCAGCAGCGATTTCTAATGAAGCTTCTCGACTGTCTGTTTTCACTATGAATATGATTGGTCCAAAGCACTCATGTGAGTAAGCGTCTCTGTTTGCTGCATCGGTAATAACGACTCTTGGGGTAAATAATCGAGCGTTTTCGAACTCCGGATTGCTGATGTCTATGCCATCAAGCCCTAAGTTGCCTCCAAAGTTGCCACCTTCTGTGATTCGCTTAATCGTTTGGTCGTTTTGAATACTTCCCAACGTACCGGCTCCCATTTTCGGGTGATTTACCAAACCTTCTACGCTTTTCACGATAGCTTGAGCCACTTCGTCAAAGCTTACCGTGCCGTCAGCCGTAGTTACACCGCTTGCCGGAACATAAACGTTTTGAGGTGCAGTACACATCTGACCGCTATATAATGAAGCAGAGAATGCAATGTTTTGGGCAACTGCTCCAATGTCTCTAACCGAGTCAATAATCACAGAGTTGACACCGGCTTTTTCTGTGAAAGTAGTTTTGTTCAGTCCTTCGATATAATCACCAAATGCATTTCCACCGGTGTAGTCAATGAGGGTAACCGAATCGTGTTCTGCTAGTTCTTTGGTAATTGGTTGTTGAACTGTGTCAACCGCCATTTGAATGATATTTGGGTCTAAACCATTTTCGACTAATACATTACGCAATTCTGCAATGACAATAGCAATTGGTAAAATGGCTTTCGGGTGAGGTTTAACAATTACGGGGTTTCCGGTAATTAAGCTGGCATACATTCCAGGTACGGTATTCCAAGTAGGGAAGGTCGAGCAACCAATAACAAGCCCAATTCCTTTTGGAATAGCCTTCCAGTTCTTTCGCAATTTAAGGTCGAACTTACCCATTGGTTTCACCCAATCTACTTCGGACGGGAATCTTGAGATCTCTGCATATCCCATGGCAACGGCTTCCAGTGCTCGATCATTGGCGTGTGGACCAGACGCTTGGAAAGCCATTAAGAAGCTCTGTCCGGTTGTATGCATAGTCGCGTAAGCTATCTCAAAATAACGTTTTTCAACTCGAGCAAGAGACTCAATAAGAATCGCAGCTCGATCTGCAACACTCAAAGTGCCCCAAGTTTTAGCCTGCTCAGCATTGGCAATTAACTGCTCAACAGAAAGTTGAGGATATGTAACACCAATTCCTGTTTGCATGTAAGGAGAAACCTCTTCGCCAATCCAGTTGTCCGCTTCAATTTTCAGTTCTTTGAACTCGTTATTCATAGAACCGGCAAACCAGTTTCTACCTGCTTCATTTGCTTCCGCGGGATAGGCTTTTGGATGTTCTGGGTATGGAGTATAGTACGTTCTCTCGTGCAAAGCTTTTATAGCATCTTGCAACGTTTTTTCATGCTTTTCAAATAAGGCCATTGCTGTTGTCATAGGTGGGCAAATTTAGTGCTTGCAGCGTAAATATGTGGTGCAATTGTTGGCAAGTAATCCAAAGTTTAAGTCCTTTTCACAAAGGGTTTTTAAAACATCCTTTATATTGCCGACGTAACAACCATGCCTCGCAAAATTAATATAGCTATTGATGGCCACTCAAGTTGTGGAAAGGGAACTCTGGCCAAGAACCTAGCCAAAGAATTAGATTACCAGTTTATCGATTCAGGTGCGATGTATCGTGCGGTTACGTTGTATCTGATGAATGAGGACATTGGTCTCGAAGAAGTTGAGGCTAATCCTTCGGTTCTGAATGCGATACACATCGAGTTTAAGCTCGATCCAATGCGTGGGTTTTATAACACACATTTGAATGGTGAAAATGTAGAACGGGAGATTCGAGGTATGGCAGTTTCGGGTCGTGTGAGTGAGGTAAGTGCTATAGGTGCAGTTAGGTCTTTTCTGGTTGCAAAACAACAAGAAATGGGGGAGGAGAAAGGTGTTGTTATGGATGGTCGTGACATCGGAACGGTTGTGTTTCCCGATGCGGAATTAAAGATTTTCATGACGGCACTTCCAGAGGTTAGAGCCAAACGTCGATATCTTGAACTCAAAGAAAAGGGTATCGAAGCTAACCTTGATGAAATCTATCAGAACATATTACAACGCGATAAATTCGATTCATCGCGAGAAATCAGTCCACTCATGCAAGCTCCGGATGCCATTGTATTGAACAATACCGAAATGACACGCGAAGAGCAAACACGCATAGCACTAACGTGGGCCAAAGGTGTTATTCTGGCCGGATAACACTCGCTACGCGTTGAGCAATTCCTTCACCGTCCAGTCCAAATTCTGTGAACGCTTCTTGTCTAGTACTTTGCTCAATAATTTGATCCGGGAAACCAAGAATATGAACTCGTGTAGCTTCACCTGATAGTATTTCCGAAATAGCGCTTCCAAATCCACCCACGATTACACCATCTTCCACACAAAATATGTGACTGTATTGCTTTCCTAAAGTCACAATACCATCTATCGGTAAAGGTTTAATTCGCTTAATATCAATGAGTTCGCAACTAATACCTTTGCCATCTAAGAAATGTACCGCACGCTTTGTGTGTTCGAGCATCGTTCCGGCGGACAAGATTAGTGCGTCTTTACCACTGCTAATCATCCGAGGATCAATCGACCAATTTTTATCGAATTCGACATCCCAGTTCGAGTTTGTTCCTTTACCTCTGGGGTAACGTATTGCAACTGGTCCATTGGCGTGATATGCTGCGTAAAGCATTTGCCGGAGTTCATACTCATCTGAAGGTGCCCAAATCTCAAGATTAGGCACAGACCGTAAAAACGAAATGTCGTATAAACCATGGTGGGTTGGGCCATCTTCTCCTACATGCCCGGCTCTATCTAAACACAAAACAACCGGCAGGTTCTGTAAACATATATCGTGAATGACTTGGTCGTACCCACGTTGAAGAAATGTACTATACACATTGCAGTATGCTTTCATCCCATTTGCCGCCAATCCCGCAGCAAACGTGACTGCGTGTTGTTCCGCGATTCCAACATCAAAACACCGCTCAGGATATACATCCATCAACATCTTCATGGATGAACCGGATGGCATTGCAGGAGTGATACCAACCACGTTTTCGTATTGGTCGGCTAGGTCTACTAATGTCTTTCCAAAAACGTCTTGGAATTTTATGCCAGGTTTGTTGGAACCTGCTGACTCAGAAATCTTTACGTACTTAACCGCATGCCATTTGGTTTGTTCTTCTTCGGCAGGTTTATACCCTTTCCCTTTGATGGTTTTTATGTGCCAGATGCGAGGCTTCTTGGATTTGTTTATCTGTTTCAACTGTTCAACCAGGTTTACAACATCATGTCCGTCCTCGGAATGGTGGTATTCGAACCCAAGTTGACTAAATATGTTGTTGGCTAAGTCAAGATTCTTCAAATAGTGGTTCAGAGCCCCTGCGTTCGGGTCTATTCCCATCTGGTTGTCATTGATTATGATCATTACATTGGACTCAGAAACTGCAGCATTGTTAAGCGCCTCCCATGCTTGGCCTCCTGTGAGACTTCCATCTCCAATAACGGCAACGTGCTGTCGGTCTATATTATTTATACGGTCAGCCTCAGCCAGGCCCAGTAATGCAGATATAGAAGTACTGGAGTGACCGGTGCCAAAATCGTCGAACTCGCTCTCAGAACGTTTTGGGAAACCACTGATTCCACCTTTTTTTCGAATGGTGTGAAACTGATCCGCCCTCCCGGTTAAGTATTTGTGCAGGTATGCTTGATGTCCCACGTCCCAGACCAAT
>CAJXLR010000197.1 GCA_913056425.1 uncultured Bacteroidota bacterium | reverse complement strand
CATTTTGTCGCCACCCATACCGATAATTTCTGCAGATGGATCGTTGGCTTTCAAAGCAACAACTAAATCCGATCCGTGCAAATCACCCGAGGCTTCACCGGCTATTACAAAGTACTTCACAGCATCCAGATAATAAAGATGGCTAGTCCATATACAAATGTGGAGAGAATTACCCCTCGTAGAAACTTATTCGGGAAAGGTCGTCTGAATGGAATAAAGAATATCATGTTAGGTATCAAACCAAGCCTGAGGAACGGACTCAACCGTTTTAAATTTAGCTTGTGATTACCTTGGTTGGCCCAATCCAGTTCGAACTCGCTAAACAATACGAAGATGGTTATGGCAATGGCTGGTACGAGTAGTCCAACAAGTGCTCCGAGATATGTCTTATTCAGCTTCTGCATTTAAATCCCAATTGTTAATTGTTCCCATGGCGTGGTGGGCAGTTAAATCAAATTGAACGGGTACTACACTGGCATATCCATGTTTTAGCGCCCACTCATCGGTATCTTCTCCGTGATCCATATTAACAAATTCTCCGGTAAGCCAAAAGTAATTTCGACCATATGGATCTTCTCGTTGATCAAACTCTTCAACCCACTTCGCTTTCGCTTGCCTGCAAACTTTAATGCCTTTTAATTCATCCGTTTTTAGCTTTGGAATATTCACATTAAGCAAGGTATCTGCGGGAAGTTTATGGTCTAGCACGTTCGCAATCACTTTACGTGCGACGTCTCGTGCGGCACTAAAATCAGCATCCATACTGTAATCAAGGAGTGAGAAACCAACAGCTTGTAAGCCGTCAATAGCACCTTCCATGGCGGCCGACATGGTGCCGGAGTATATTACATTTACCGATGAGTTGGAACCGTGATTGATACCTGAAACCAATAAGTCCGGACGACGAGGTAATACTTTATCCAGAGCCAATTTTACGCAGTCTGCGGGAGTACCTGAGCATTGATATGCGAGCACTTCATCTCCGAAATAATCGCTTTTGTCCAAACGAAGTGGCTTATTGATTGTAATTGCATGCCCCATCCCCGATTGAGGACTGTCTGGAGCTACGACCACAACTTCTCCAAATTCCTTTGCTACGCTCACCAACGAGCGGATACCGGGTGCGGTTATACCGTCGTCATTACTAACTAATATCAGTGGCTTTTTCTTGTCCATTACGGCGAAATTAGGTGGTTGATTTCCTTCAGCAAAACTTGTCCCCAATTTTTAAGAGCTGTTTTTCACCAGTACGCCAAATGCATATTTTTGTTATATGCTGAAAGAGCTGAAAGTTGATAACTATGTTTTGATCCAATCGTTGAGGCTTAACCCAACGAATGGTTTTAATATCATAACGGGTGAGACAGGTGCAGGTAAATCCATATTACTTGGTGCTTTGGGCTTGATATTGGGTGATCGTGCAGACATTAAAGCACTTTCCAATACATCAACTAAATGTATTATCGAAGGTGTATTTTCGATTAGTTCGTTGCAGCTCAAGTCATTATTTGAGCAACATGATTTGGATTATGCGGAGGAGACAATCTTACGACGGGAGATTACTCCATCTGGTAAGTCAAGAGCTTTTATCAATGATACACCTGTGAGCCTTCAAACTATGAAGTCGCTTGGAGCACAACTTGTCGATATTCACTCGCAACATCAAAACCTTCAGTTAGGTCACACAGCCTACCTTATGGATTGGCTGGATACACTGGCTGGAAGTACAGACCTTCAACGTCGGTACAAAACTCAGTTTTCAAAGCTTCAAGATGAAAGGCACCGATTAATTGATCTTCAGAATAAAGTTCAAGAGCATCGAAACGAGCAAGATTACAACGAGTTTTTGATGAATGAGCTTACGGAGATTGATCTTGATGCGTTGAAAGACGAAGACATCGAAACCGAACACAAGATTTTGGAGAACGCGGAAGAGATTGGTTTGGCGCTCAGTCAAGCCACCCAAGAGCTGGAATCATCTGAAAGTTCCGTGATTGAACAAATCCGATTCATTGGTCAGAGCCTTGGTAAACTCGACGGAGGAGAAGTACTTCGTGAGCTACACGAACGGATTAATAGTGTTCGATACGAACTGGATGACATCGCATCCGAATTGTCTATGTTGAGTGATAAATCAGCACCTGATCCGGAGCGTCTTCAGGAACTGAATGATATCATGGCCAAGCTTTACAACTTGCAAACGAAACACAAGGTTCTTGATATCGAAGGCTTAATCGAGGTTCGGGAGTCCATAGACCAAAAACTCTCTGAAACACTAGATATCGAGCATGAACTTCAGAACCTCGAGGCATCTATTGCGAATCTGGAAGCAACTTGTTCCGAACTCGCGTCTGAACTGCATACACAGCGACTAGATGCTTCATCCAATATTGTTACAGAGGTTAACCAAGATCTTGCTTATCTGGGCTTACCAAATGCTGAATTGACAATTAAGATTTCCGAGTCAAAAAGTCTTGGTCAGTATGGGATGAGTGAGGTAGAGTTTTTATTTGCCTCGAACAAAGGAAGTACGCCACAGCCGGTTCACATAGTAGCCAGTGGTGGGGAGTTATCACGATTGATGTTGATTATGAAATCCTTGTTGGCTCAACACAAATTGCTTCCCACGATGATTTTTGATGAGATTGATACCGGCGTAAGTGGTGAGATAGCATTAAAAATGGGGGAAATGATGGAACGATTGTCTGAAAAGATGCAAGTCATGTCCATTACGCATTTGCCTCAAATTGCATCAAAGGGGAAAACACACTTTTACGTGTACAAGCAAAGCGACGATACATCTACGGCAACATTTGTCAAAGAATTGCAGGGCTCCGACCGCGTCATGGTCTTAGCTCAAATGCTCAGCGGCGATAATCCAACAGAGGGCGCTATCGCGAACGCGAAGGAGTTGTTGAATTAACTGTCCGTAGACTGAAACTACGGACAGCAAAAGAGTCTCAGACTACGGACAATACTCTCAGACTACGTACAAAACTCAAGAACCTGCCTGGTGTAATTAAAACTTGTTCGTGACGTTACTACATTAATGACCCAGAGCCAATCTATTCTTCGAGTACTTCGTATTATTCTGAAAAGGCTATTCCAATTCAGTCTTGCGGTGCTCATCCTTGGCTTTCTCATACCTCAGAATCTGAATATGCCGGTAAAGGGCGCAACAGCTGCGGACTATCACCCACAGTCGTTTTGGTTCTATCCTTGGGGGAAGTCCGTAACCCACAAGGGAGTGGATATATTCGCCAAGCAGGGAACAGCCATCCACTCGTCAACCATTGGGTTAGTTGTTTCCGCTGGAGAAATTGGGAGAGGAGGCAAGTATGTTCTGGTGTTGGGTCCTAAATGGCGATTTCATTATTACGCCCATCTCCATGAGATTCAAACCAAACGATTTCAGTTGGTTTCCAAATCCAGCCAAATCGGAACAGTAGGAGCGACAGGTAACGCCGTAGGCAAACCTCCTCATTTGCACTATACAATTGCGACACTGATTCCATATCCATGGCGCATCGACCAATCACCACAAGGTTGGCGAAAGATGTTCTTCCTAAATCCAATTTCGTATTTAGAAACCTAACCGTAGTCTCAGACTACCGTTAGGAATAATTTGTCTGAGACTACGGTTAGGTAAACTAGACGGTGGGTTGAAGCTTCTTCTTTTATTTTCAATTCTGTATCAGATTTGAATAATGGGAATTGGAGGATATAAAATTCGGAACCCGAATGAGATACACTTTATCACATTTGCGGTTGTGGAGTGGGTAGAAGTCTTTACTCGAAGTTGTTACTCCGACCTTGTAGTGGAGAGTTTAATATTTTGTCAGAAGCACAAGGGCTTGAAGATATACGCTTGGGTAATCATGAGTAATCACCTTCACTTAATTGTGTCTGCCACAGAAGGCGCACATCTCAGTGATATATTGAGAGATTTTAAAAAGTTCACTTCGAAACGAATAATCAAAGCAATTCAAGAAAATCACCGTGAGAGCAGACGAGAGTGGATGTTGGATATTTTCAAAAGCTAAGGTCGGCAAAACGCTCGAAATATTTTTAACCCATTCTGGCGACAGACAAACCACCCAATTGAATTACGCAGTAAAAGATTGAAACATCAAGGATTAGAGTACGTTCACAACATCCCGGTGAAAGCGAGAATTGTATCTTCACCTGAGTACTACAAATACAATAGCCCCGTGTCTTACATTAGTAAAGGAGGGTTGCTGGATGTTGAATTTTTATGAATCTATCAGTAGTCTTAGACTCTACTCATAGATTCATTGCTACGTTATTTCTTTCTCATTCTGACTGTTCACGAACAAGACATTGCCTACACTGTCATAACCCATGAACGTTTCCGGTCCGGCATTTTTTGCAAGCTCTGAGCGGAAACCAACAATGGTTAAATCAGCATCCATAGAATTCTTATTTATGATGTCTTTGG
>CAJXLR010000196.1 GCA_913056425.1 uncultured Bacteroidota bacterium | reverse complement strand
CGATTGAAACTTAACTTTAAGAAATACGGAAACGCTGAACAAGCCGTGGTCATTGTCCACGGCTTGTTTGGTATGTTGGATAACTGGCATAACATCGCGAAGAAGTTGTCCGATGAATTTACAGTTCTTACGGTTGATGTAAGAAACCATGGTAATTCACCGCATTCAGATGTTATAAACTACCCAACAGTTGCAGACGATCTTCTAGAACTTGTTGAAGATCAAGGACTGAGTCATGCGCACTTTGTGGGTCACTCAATGGGTGGAAAGGCAGTGATGGAGTTATCTAATATCCACCCGCACATAATCGACAAGTTGGTTGTAGTAGATATTGCACCAAAACGCTACAAACCTGGACACTTGGAACTGTTTGAGGCAATGTTCTCGTTGCCCGTAGAAGAACTTTCAAGTAGATCTGAAGCTGATGAGGCGCTCAAAACAAAGATCCCAACCGATGGAATCCGGCTATTCTTACTCAAAAATCTGCAGCGAAATCCGGAGGGAGGTTACCAATGGAAAGCGAACCTCAAAGCCATCCGAGCTAACTACGATGACATCATTGGTGATGTTCAATTGAACTGGCCTTTTGTAAATGATGTTCTCTTTATTCGAGGAGCGAAATCCAACTACATAAAGGACTCCGATTTAGACGAAATCTACGAATACTTCCCCAATGCAGACTTGGTTACAATTCCAAATGCAGGTCATTGGGTACATGCGGAAAATCCAACACAGTTTGTCGATGCACTTGAGGATTTCCTCAATGCTTAGTCGAAAATCAGAGGCTTAGGCGTTGCGTTCTTAGTATCCGTGGCTACCCAGAAAAAATAGGTTCCACTGGAGCAACCTAAATCTTTCAAGTTAACCTCATGCGAGCGCTCATCCAATGATATGCGCTTTCGGTAAACTTGAACACCTCTAGAATCACTCACAATTACCTCGGCGATATTTGCGTCTACCGGTAAACTAAACTCCATGGTCACCTTATCTGAACTCGGGTTTGGATAAAGCTTCGTTAGCTCAATTTCAAATGCTTTGGCTGAAAAATCTGTAGGTGAAGATGATTCATGTGCCGGGTTGATGATTGACTTCTTTGCAACCTCGTTGGCCTTGTGAATCTCTTCTGATCTTGCTAACGCAGTCATCGCTTCTTGAAGGAATTCATCTTCAATCAGATCAGATTCAGCAGTCTCGATAAACTCAATATTATTCAAACTCACCACAACCAGTTCGTTGCCATCCCATTCGTTCAAATTGTTGCCAACCATTACGAGTTCCGACTCGTCGTATGACAGGCTCGGTTGACCGACATCCAATATCGGTAAGTAAAAAAGCTTGGTTAGCTCTGGCATAGAATGACCACTGATCACATCGTTTAACGAAACGCGATAAATGGCACTAGCACCTTCGTCGTCGCTAATATCTTTACCATCGGCCAGCACAACACCTTTCCCGTCCTTCGTAAGCTGTCCTACCCCGGTACTCTTAAAAGGTTTGAATGTTGTGATGTGCGAATAGTCACCCATGGCGGTTAACTCATAGAAATCCAGTTTCCCGGATGTATACACACACATTATTTTCTCGTCTTGGGTAAACGAGGCAACACTTTTGAACCCACGTCTTTCATTGGCAAACACAATTTCAGTAGGCTTATCCCAAGGCAAGCCAATTTCATCCCGTTGGTAGCGATATATCTCCCCGGAGAATTTCGCAACCACCATAACTTTTTCATTATTAGTTAACCAAACGGCTAGCGCATCATCCACCTTTGGTAGATTGATTTTTGTACGTGCGCTGAAGTCCACTTGACGGTTCTGTCTCGATGCCATGAACACATCGCTACCGTCTACAAAATACACTCGAAGGCCATCTGCACTTATCCATGGATAAGAATCTGGACTGTTTGGCCGATTCACTTCTGCTTGATAACGAACAAACGGGTGATCTAGCAATTCTTCAGGAAAAGGTGTCCTTTTCTCATCGCCTTCGGGGGCAACATAATCATCAACGTATTCAACGACCTCGTCAACGTCTAGAGAGAACTCAACTGTATCGTTGGTTTCAATAATGATTTCAGAAGATTCAACATCATCAGTTTGCTCTACTTGTGCAGAGGTAATAAAAAAAGAAAGGGTAAGTCCGAGAAGTAAGCTTGTTTTCATAGTTGTGGATTTAGGGTGTTCAATTTACCAAATAGATCGTACATATGGTTTGTCAATTGACGAACGTCTGGTTTTGTAAGAGGAACGTCATAATGGGTGAGATATTTCATATTCAATTGTCAAAGTCTCTATCCCACTCAAAACCAAAAGGTAAACTTCAAAAAACCGATGTATTCAACATCAGCGACAATCTCCCTGTTTGACCAAACATTCGGATAGATTGTACTTCCTACGATATTCCACCTTGTTTCTTATCGTGCTTCAGTGGATTTTTATAGATTTGATTCAGAATCGCATTCATGGCTAAAACTAAGAAGCAAAAAGCACCTACCGTATCGGCATCAAAGTCGACAATCCTCTGGGTAACCGGAGTAAATTCAGACGAAATCAAGGATAAACTTGAGAGCGCGATGTCAGGAAATCCGGATGTAATACTATCCGGATCGGCGGCAACGTCATACAACGACGCAACAAATTCCGTACGCAGTTCTGAAAAGGAAACATTGGTTATTGCGGATGCCCGTGATTCAGAAACACTAGTCAAAGCGTTCAACAGTGTCCGGAATACCAAAGTTCAAGATGGCACATATGCTCTGCCTGATGCGGGAAGCGGTAAAAACAAACGAAGCATCTTACAACATGTTGGAAGCTTCTTTACACGTTTATTTGGTGTGGTAGAAATCGCCGGGAAAGACTCCGGAATGGTAGTTTTAAACACCAATGAACTACCCGAAAACATTCCGTCAAAAGTTCTAGACAACGCCAAGTATGAAATTGCGAACTGGCTTACGTTAAGTGGACTGAAAGCAACATCTACTAACCTGAACATCAAACCATCCGAGCTCTCCTTTAGCTACTTCAAATCATTTGTAGCAGGAGCGAGCTCCCGTTGGAAATGGTTTATAAGTCATCCTATTTCAAACTTCAACATCAAACAACTTGGCAAAGCAAATTCAAGCGCATACCGCCTGATATTTGCCATTCTGTGTTTTCTGAGTCTGGTTCTTTTACCCATGTTAAGTTTCGACTTTGGCGCTACGTGGGACGAGCCGGAAGACAGAAAATATTTCAAAGAAGTAATTAGCTATTTTCAGACCGGAGGAGAAGACGAAAGAGCGCTGGACACCAACCTGAAGCTACATGACCATCTGGTAAACTATGGCCCTTTCGTAAACCTCGCCTGTGCGTTTGCAGAGGAATACCTGTCGCCATTTGACACTTACGAAACCAGGCACTTAGTGCTGAGTTTATTCGCACTTGTTGGGTTGATATTCACAGCATTGTTGGCCAGACAAGCCGGCACTTGGCGGACAGCGGTTATTGTCATGCTCATCATGCTGCTCACACCAATGTTCTGGGGGCACGCCGCAAACAACCAAAAAGACATGCCGTTCATGGCATTTTACATCGCTAGTTTATTCTACATCATTCGATTGGTGAAGAATCTTCCAAATGCATCCATCAAAAGCATTTTCATGACTGGCTTGATGATGGGAATTCTGTTTAGCATCCGAGCCGGGGGGCTTTTGGCTTTCGCCTACCTAGGATTGTTTGCAGGCATCAAATTCCTGATCGATTCAAGAGATAAGTCCAAGAATGCATTCAAGCATATACACAAATACATTGTAAATGGCATCCTACCTATGGCCATTGCCTACTTCATAGGAGTGATTCTGTGGCCAGCTGCCTTGCAAGATCCGTTTGGCCACCCATTGGAAGCACTTCGAAATTTTGAGAAATTCAGTTTGGTTCACATCTATGAAATTTTTGAAGGCCAGCGATACTACATGAAGGACTATCCATGGTATTACGCACCAAAGTTGATGCTCATTACGCTTCCTCTGTTCGTACTTGCAGGCATCGTTCTATTCCTGGTAAACTATTTCTTCCAACGCAAACGCTATAAACTGTATGTCGTTCTTGCGACCGGTTTTGCCTTTGTATTCCCGTTGGCATACATCATCTACAAAGACTCTGCTCTGTATAACTCATGGCGACATGTGCTCTTTGTTATGCCGTCCGTATTGATTCTTGCCGGAATTGGCTGGGATTCCATTATAGGTATGAGCTCCAAAATCATCAAATATGTTGGTGCCGCAGCCTTGACTGCGCTTATGGCCATCACCGGAATTTGGATGGTGCAAAATCATCCGTATCAATACATGTATTACAACCAACTGGTTGGTGGTGTTGAAGGGGCGTTTGGCAAATACGAGCTAGACTATTGGTGTCAGACACCGAAAGAAGCCATTAAATGGATACATGAAAACGAAGACCTGCCTGAAGGGCGGACAAACATCA
>CAJXLR010000195.1 GCA_913056425.1 uncultured Bacteroidota bacterium | reverse complement strand
ATTTGATGCCGACATGCACATCGCGTTTGCAGGTGGAGGAATTTCACGGATTACCCTATCACCGGATCTACAGCAAGAGCGGTCTAGAAGCTTGAATGCTTCGGTGATATACGACAAGATGTTCAAGAAACTTATTACGGGTTTCACGTTTAACGGGTTTTATACGCAGTTAACGAATGCCTTTACACTTGAGAATGTAGGTGAAGATGCTTTTGGAGAGCAATTCGAAAAACGCATTGGAGACAATGCTGAAGTCTATGGCCTTACGGTTGAATATCGATTGAACTACAACAAGCAAATACAGGTTGAATCGGGCTTTACACTGCAAGAGAGTGTGTTCGACAATCCTGTAACTGTTATTGATGGATTTAATCCCGAATCGCGATTCATGCGTACACCAAACCTATATGGTTTTGCCAGCTTAGACTTTGATCCCAATGAGAAATGGGACATCAATATCAATTATGTCCTCACAGGTCCTATGCTTGTACAACACTTTGCAGGGGCGACAAATCAGCTAACGGATGAGATTATAACGTCCGAAACGTTTAACAACATAAGTATACGCATTGAGCGCAATACTGAGTGGTTAAAGAACTCGGAGTCTTCTGTCTATGCGGGAGTAAAAAATGTTCTGAACAGCTACCAGTCCAACTTCGACATTGGTAAAAATCGAGATAGTGGATTTGTCTATGGCCCTGCACTTCCACGGACATTCTTTGTTGGACTTTCAGTGGATATCTAGTCGAATATCTTCTTTCTGTCACGCGAACCAAAAATGGTTGTCGGGTGTTCGTAAGAAACAATCATTTTGATAAGTTTGCGCAACTTCAAAACGAGTATAGAAACCAAAGAAGATGTCAGCAAATCAAGAAACTACAAGAGTAACCGTTGCCTACGGTGATGGGATTGGACCTGAAATCATGAAAGCCACGCTTTCAATTTTGGAAGCTGCCGGTGCACGGTTAGAATACGATGTAATCACTATTGGCGAGCAAATGTATACTTCCGGTCACACCTCAGGCATTAGTCCGGAAGCTTGGAACGTTCTCCGTCGCAACCCTGTTTTCTTGAAAGCTCCGATTACAACACCTCAAGGTGGAGGATACAAAAGCTTGAATGTGACGATTCGCAAGACCATGGGCTTGTTTGCCAATGTTCGCCCAACTCGAGCGTATACGCCATTTGTGCATAGCAACTTCCCAGAGATGGATGTTGTTGTGGTCCGAGAAAACGAGGAAGATCTGTATGCAGGTATTGAGCACCAACAAACTCCTGAAGTTGTTCAATGTCTCAAACTGATTTCAAGACCGGGTTCGGAAAAGATTATTCGCTACGCGTTTGAATATGCGAAGGCAAATGGTCGGAAGAAGGTAACCTGTATGTCGAAAGACAACATCATGAAACATACAGATGGTTTGTTTCACAAGATTTTTAATGAAACATCCAAAGAGTATCCGGAAATAGAAGCAGAACATTATATTGTTGATATTGGAAGTGCGCGTATTGCTGATAATCCAGAGCGATTTGATGTGATTGTTACGCTAAATCTGTATGGAGATATTATTTCCGACATTACCGCGGAGATAGCAGGTAGTGTAGGACTTGGAGGCTCTTCGAACATAGGAGAGACTTTAGCCATGTTTGAAGCTATTCACGGTTCGGCTCCGGATATCGCCGGTAAAGGAATCGCAAATCCTTCCGGTTTAATCAATGGCGCATGCATGATGCTAACTCATGTGGGGCAGGCGGATGTGGCTGAGACCATTCAAAACGCATTGCTAAAGACCTTAGAGGATGGCATCCATACGGGAGACTTGGCAAGCGATGAATATACAAAGCAACGAGTGAACACAAGAGAGTTTGCTGAAGCCATTATTGAACGATTTGGCCAAAAACCGGAACGTTTAAATGCTGTAAGTCTCAATAGAGATGCAAAACCAATTCAAGTAAAAGCGAGTCCAACACCTTTAGTTAAGAAGGAATTAGTTGGTTCAGATGTATTTATTGATTGGGTTGGAGAGAATCGCAATCCGGATGTTTTGGGCGACAACTTAAGTGAAATTGCTCAACGCTCTCAAATGAAGCTTAAAATGATTACCAATCGCGGCGTTAAAGTATATCCAAATGGAATGCCTGAAACATTCTGCACGGATCACTGGCGCTGTAGATTTATTCACGCCGATGGCTCAAGCGTTGTTAGTTACGAGCAGCTCACATCGTTGTTGAACGATCTGATTGTTGCTGATTTTAACTTCATCAAAACTGAAAACCTGTATTTGATGGATGGGGAACGGGCATACTCGTTGGCTCAAGGTGAGTAATTGATTCAAGTAAAGAAACTAGGCCATTGTTCGACATAGGGCTGATGTTTCACTACTTTCGCGCCCTCAAATTTTTGACATGGCGCGATTGTTTAACAATTTTATAGGAAATCCTAAGAACGACATTTTCTCAGGGCTCACCGTAGTTTTGGCATTGGTGCCCGAGGCTGTGGCATTTGCCTTCGTTGCCGGAGTTGATCCGATTGTTGGATTATATGGAGCCTTTATGATGGGGCTCGTAACCTCGTTATTCGGTGGGCGACCAGGTATGATTTCCGGAGCTACCGAAGCCATGGCTGTGGTTATGGTTCACTTGATAAAAACGGGAAACGAGGTAGGGAAACGCTTCAAGAACCCATCGCTAATCTAGGTTTACAGTGGTTGTTTATCACCTTACTTTTTGTGGGCTTTATACAAATGCTTGCCGGTGTATTGCGCCTGGGTAAGTTTGTCCGACTCATTCCTCATCCCGCAATGATGGGATTTGTTAATGGTTTGGCCATTGTTATTTTCTTGTCGCAGCTTGAGATGTTTAAAATTCGAACAGGCGATGCCTCTCAATGGTTAAGTGGTTCTGCGCTTTGGTGGATGTTAGGTCTTGTAGGCCTTACAATGGGAATCATGTACGTTTTACCAAAGATTACAAAGGCGATTCCGGCTGCACTTACAGCTATTGTTGTGGTTGCAGGAATTACAATATTTGGCGGTATTGATGTGAGCACTGTTGGTTCGTTCATCCGGGATGGAGGAGGAAACGGGTTAAAAGCCGGCTTACCAAGTTTCCAGTTTCAAATATTTGAACTTACGGGTACACTTAAGGGCCACTACGGTTTGATCCTAAGTACAGCGGCTCTTCTAGCGGCAGTTGGTCTCATCGAGTCTTTAATGACTTTAAATCTCGTGGATGACTTAACAGAAACGCGTGGTAGCGGTAATCGAGAGTGCGTAGCTCAAGGTGGTGCAAACATCTTAAACGGTTTGTTTGGCGGCATGGGAGGATGTGCCATGATTGGACAATCGATTATTAACGTTAATTCAGGTGGGCGTGGTCGTTTATCCGGTCTGGTTGCGTCTATTGCCCTATTGATGTTCATCTTGTTTGGTGCTCCTTTAATCGAGCAAATTCCTATCGCTGCACTCGTTGGCGTAATGTTTATGGTCGTGATCGGGACATTTGCGTGGTCGAGCTTCAGAATCCTTCGAAAAATACCTTTGGCAGATGCGGTGGTGCTCATCACGGTATCCGCAGTAACGGTATGGAAAGATCTAGCCATAGCCGTAATCACCGGTGTTATCATTTCGGCTTTAGTATTTGCTTGGCAAAATGCTATTCGCATTCGCGCCAGAAAGCGAATGAAAGAAGATGGAACCAAGGTTTATGAAATTTGGGGGCCATTGTTCTTTGGGTCCACCAGTGCATTCAATAGCAAATTTGATGTATCAAACGACCCGGATAATGTTGAGATTGATTTCATCGAATCGAAAGTAGCCGACCACTCGGGTATTGAGGCATTGTTTATCCTTGTAAAGAAGTATAACGATGCCTGTAAACAAGTGACTTTAACTCACCTAAGTGCCGAATGTCAAAATCTTCTGGTTAAAGCCAATCCAAGCTTCGAGGAAGTTATCAGAACATCAATTGATGATCCTCGCTATCACGTTGTTACAGATATGCTGGACAGCGAGGTATAACATCGTTTAAACTTCCAATGTGTGCTCTTCATGGTCTTGATTGAAGAAGCGAATTTTCTTTCGCGTTATATCAATCACGTTAACCTTTATATTCTTGTCTTGAGCACTTATCACAAAGTCCTGAATAGCAAGGAATATGTCGTGATCAATAAAATCAACCTTAGTTCCATCTAGCGTAATTTCAGCGCCTTCGTCAAGCTCGCTAAAGATTTTCATCAACTCGGCTCTGTTGTAAAAGAAAACATCTTTCTTGAAGTGAATGATGGTATGGTTCGGGTCATCATCATCTTCGAGCATCAATGCTGAACGGAAGTTGGTAAATAGCACATATCCAATTCCAACAAGTAATCCTATTAAAACGCCAATAAGTAGATCAGTGAAAAGAATAGCCACTATGGTTACAAGAAACGGAATGAATTGGTCTTGTCCTTCGGTGTATAAGCGCTTG
>CAJXLR010000194.1 GCA_913056425.1 uncultured Bacteroidota bacterium | reverse complement strand
AAGAGAAAGAACCAAAAAAGTCAGTTACATTGGTCACTAAGGATATCAACTTAAGGATTAAAGCTAAAGCCCTTGGTGTCGTTGCAGAAGATTATGAAACCGGTAAAGTAGCCATTCAAAGTGAGGAAAAATCAAACACAATCGAAGGGGTAGATTCAGAAAAAATAAGAGAAATATTTACAAAAGGTAGAATAGATGTAGATGATGTGTTGGGGGCTAATAAGCTTGTGAATGGTTATTACATTCTAAAAAATGGAAAGTCCTCATCATTGGCATTTTATAATCATACGGTTGAGCAAATTGAAAGAATTGAAAAAGAATTTGTTTATGGAATAAAACCAAAAAATGCAGAACAAGCTTTTGCTTTTCATGCTTTATTGAATTCTAATATCAAACTGGTTGCCATACAAGGCGTTGCCGGAACAGGAAAAACATTGCTGGCTTTAGCCTCAGCACTTGAACAGGCTAAACAATTTAATCAAATTATTCTGGCAAGGCCGATAGTGCCCCTGTCCAATAAGGAAATAGGGTTTCTACCAGGAGATGCTAATGACAAAATAGGACCATATATGGAGCCGCTCTTTGACAATTTGAAATTTATTAAATCTCAATTTGGCACAAACGAAAAAAAGCATAAAGCAATTATTGAAATGCAGGAGTCAGGCAAAATCCTCATTACCCCCTTAGCTTTTATTCGAGGAAGAAGCTTGTCTAATATCATGTTTATTATAGATGAAGCGCAAAACCTTACACCACACGAGATCAAAACGATCATTACACGTGCAGGAGACAATACTAAAATCGTATTCACCGGAGACGTTCATCAAATTGATACGCCATATTTGGATGAGAACAGTAACGGGCTTGCATACCTGGTGGATCGTCTTAAAGGACAGCCACTCTTTGCGCATGTCAAACTAGAAAAAGGAGAACGCTCAGAACTTGCAAACCTTGCTAACGACCTTCTTTAATCAAAATAAAACCGTCCATTCAGCCAGCCTTCTTCGAGGCTGGCTTTGTGTTTCTTGTAGAATTCGATAGCCTGCTCATTCCAATCCAGCACTTGCCAATCCATTCTTCGAAAACCATTTGTTTGTGCTAGCTCCTTTAAGTGCAAGAACAGTTTTGTTCCAACACCTCCCTTTCGCTCGGCAGGTTCTACGTACAGATCTTCCAAATATAGGCATGGGCCTCGCCAAGTTGAATATGAAGTATAGTACAGTGCAAATCCAATGATCCTATCTTCTCTTTCTGCCACAATAGCATTACAGTGTTTATGGGTAAAAAGATCCTCTCTTAGCTTTTCAGGTGTGTTGATCACTGCATCGGGTTCGCGTTCGTAATCCGCTAGTTCCTGCACTAATCGCATGATCTTCTTTTCGTCTCCCGGCAATGCTTGTCTTATCATGGCTTATTGAACTCCAGCCAGATTAAATCTCAGACGTAGACCTGTCGAAAGGTTTCCAGTAGGGTAAGACGTCTGGATCTTCGGCGTATTCAATGTTTGATCGTAATAGAATTGGATCGTCAAGTTCTTCGAAAGGTTATAATCCGCAGATGTCTTGATTGAAACCACACGTTGACCGGCAGTGGCCTGATTCGTATTCTCCACGATCTTACGGATCACTGTAAGATTATCTCTGAAAGAAATGTCGACACGTACATTCAGGTCGTTCTCCTTGATTCCTTTAAAAGGTAACTTCACTTTCTTAAATGTGTATCCCGTTCCGATCACCCACTCGCTTCCAAGTACTTCGGTTACCTGGTTGTTGTTTAAAGAAAGTGTAGCTGAACGATCTTTTTTGTATTCGAATTTCGTGATCAATCCCTGACCTTTGATCATCCAAGTTGCATCAAGTCCAATTAGTGGGGAGAAACGTTCACTGATCGCGACATTCTGAACCTGCATTGAAGCAATGAAGTTGTTATTCAAGTCTCTCGCCGTTGGATTCCCATCAACATCAAATGACGCATTGAGGTTCGTTTGCATTCCCGAAACACTTACAGTTGAACTGTATGCGTGACGCATGACGAAGTTTCGAACGAACTTCTTCATGAACTCGAATTTCTTAAGACCATTATAATTGATTGACCAGTTCGGAAGTGGCATGTTCTTGATCGGATCAATGTTTTTCTCATTGATTCCACGATTTGTATACGAAGTTAAGAACGCACCAATTACAACTTCCTGTTGGCTTCCGTTATATCCATTGTAATAACCTGAAGTTAAAGGATTCGAATTGTCATTTCTGGTTCCAAGTAATTGGGAAACCTCTTTTCTATTTGTCAATAATTGATCAAATACACTTGATTGATACTCCTTTCCGATCAACGCAAACGCAGAATTCAAAGAAACGTTTGAATACGTTAATGTGGCAATGTCAACATGACTCTGACTTTCAAACTGACTCGTCAACTCATTCCATCTGAAGAACTCACTTGCGTTGTTAGAATACGTTCGCGTGAATGTCAACTCAATTGAAAGATCTTTTATTGGCTGTAAGTTCGCTCTCAGGTTGAGGTTCTCATTATGATTCTGCGTGAACTGACGGTTGAGGTATTCATTTTGAACCAACCAGTTATTATCCCTCGAAAGCGCAGCAATATTATAACCGTTCTCGCGACCAAATATGGTGTAAGGTTGATGACCGAATACGAAGCCCGTCAGACCGGTGTCAAAAGAAGAATTGTGACCAAGTAGACCTATATTCTGATTGTACCCAGGTAGCATCGTACCGTCTGTAACTGAATACGTTCCTGAAACGTTTCTCACAGTCATTACCAGACGTGCTAGGAATCCTGCAACAGGATGAACCTGACCTTTTCGTTTTTTCTTGCGCTCTTCTTTACGCTTTTCTCTTTTTTCCTTACGCTCCTTCTTACGCTTCTCTTTCTCTGTCATCTCTGACTCCGGCTTCTCAGGCTCATCCTTATCTTTAGCATCATCCTTTTGACCAATATCATCCGTTGCACTACCCCTTGGGCTGATTTGGCCTCTTGCATTTGCCCGCCCTGCATTCGATCGTCCACCGGTATTTACCTTCTTAAAGAATGGTATCTTATTATAGAGATTTGTGAAGTTTGCCTGAGCAGTCATATTGATGTTGCGACTGTTCTGAATGATATTACCGAACTCGGCTTGACCAAGAGGAGCTCGCTGCCAATTAAAGGTTCCAGAGTATTTAACGTTGGCATTGATCCAATCCGTAGCTGGAAGCTTATCTAGCGGCAATGTCCAGTTCAATGAGTAATTGTGGGTATAATCTAAGGCTTTTCCAAATGTTCTAAGCTGGTTGAACACTGAGTCCTTGAATTCTTGATAACCCGCAGGATCTAACCTTCTATCAACTCGACCATCGGCCTCCTCGAAGATCGATCGATTCGTTGATCCGAACGTAAACTTCAATTTACGTGTAATATCATATCCCAAATTGAATGATCTATTCCAGGTGAATTGCTTCACGTATACCGGAGCAAATTCGTAATCCGGAACGAGATTGTTTCGGATCTGTCGCTCATTGTACGAGCGTAAAAGGTCATTCGTAAAAGATATGTTCTTTGGTTGAAGGAAGAAGTTGAAATCTCGTACAAGCGCAAACCACTTCGACTTTTGGAGGAACTTAACTTTCTTGAACGGAGTGATAGGCTTAGCTGTAAATGAGTAGTTGTAACTTAAACCTCCAGACCAAGTCTTCGTTCGATCGTAATTCGTATTGAAATCTCGAAGAAGGTGTTCAGAGTACGCATAATTAGCTGTCCAATTCGAGATTCTCCAGAAGGCAGGTTTCGCTCCTGCTTTCATCTCTTTACGCACTCCAGTGAAGTTGTACGACCTTCTTTCATCGAAGTCTTGTCCTAGCTTCGCTCGTCTTCTTCGCTCTGCTAGATCATCGTAATCGCTTAGCTTAATATCCGGATTGAATGGATCGAACTCAGGATTGACAATACCCAATGAGTAACCATAGAAGAATGGCAACGTTACTCGTGCTTTCTTACCAAAGAATTGACCGAGCTGAACATTAGCGTTCATATCAAATCCGATCTGCTCATTACGCTGTCTTTCCTGTACTCTACTATCAACAGCTCCCCAGTTAATTCCAGAGTAGTTACCGGACATATTAATGTTAGCGAAATCAGCTAACTGCACCTGCATCTGACCAACGGCAGCAGAACCTCCTTCATTAACAAAGTCAGTTAAACGAAGTTCATTGATCCAAATAATCGCACATTTCGGTTGACTATCTTCCGCCCAACTATCCAATTCATGTGAGTTGACATGAGGATTTCGAACCCCGATCATGATCGTCTTCATTCCCTGCAGGCTCGGTGAACCTTTCACCTTAATCAAGCGATTTGGATTGTTCGGATCTACCTTTTCGTATTCAATAATGTAAGAAACTCCCGAAGTACCTGACTCGATCAGGTTATTTCTTTGTTTCTTCAAGTTCAGTAACTGTGCAAACTC
>CAJXLR010000193.1 GCA_913056425.1 uncultured Bacteroidota bacterium | reverse complement strand
CCGTTGTGTTGCCTAACAAACCGGTGCTACTAATTTCTGCCATGATAATTTGACGGTCACCCGGCTGAGGTTCAGCATAACCAGATATCACGTAGCCACCTGAAGTACCCGGAGCACTTGTAATCTCAAATCCTCTATCGTCTCCGGTGCTTCCAATTGCCATTGCACTGGCATTATTACCGTTGGTGTCGGTTTCAATAAACATGATGTCTTGATCTCCGGTACTCACCGCTTTCGTAAAACCGGTAACCACATACTTGTTGTTAATCGATTTCACATCCCAAGCTACATCGTCTTTATCCGAACCAAAGGTCTTCATCCATTTGAACCCACCTGTTGAGTCAAACTTCGCGATAAAAGCATCTGATGAACCGGAACTCCCGGTAAGTCCTCCATTGGTAATGCTGTCATACGTGGTCATACCACAGATTACCACGTTACCATGGCGATCCTCAGTCAACCCATATGCTTCTTCATTTCCGGGACTTCCAAATTTCTTATACCATCTGATGTTTCCGCTTGAGCCAAGTTTTGCGATAAAACCATCGTCTCCAGTGGAGTCGTTCCGAACAAAACCGGTTACATAGTAGCCACCAGAGAAGAAAGATGCTAAAACGTTATAACCGTCTTCAACACTGTCTGATGCAATGGTTCTAGCCCACTCAACTTTTCCGGTGTCATCCGTCTTAAAAATTAAGGCATCGCCATTTGTTGTGCTGTTGTACGAATTTGTATTTCCTACTACGATAAAACCACTGTCTCTTGTAACATCTACATTCCAAGCAGTTTCATCACCACTTTCACCGTAGGCGTTACCCCACTCAACTTGACCCATGCCGTCAAATTTGATCATGAACATGTCTTTACCACCTTTGCCAAAACTCTCGGTGTATCCAACCGCTACATAACCGCCATCTATAGTAGGCTCTATAGCGTAACTGTTGTCCGTTTTGCTTCCTCCAAGGGTGCGTTGAATTAGGTTGTCTTGGCCATAAGACGAGCCAAAAGTGAGTGTAATCATGGCCAACAGTGCCAATACATTTCTTGTCTTCATTGGTATTCTCTTGCTTGTACGTTTGTAGCTCGAGCGTTTATTTGACGGGTGTTTATCACACGATATACCGACTGTGTCGAGCAAGTCGCAATCTACAGAATATCAAAGAAAAAAAATACGGGTATTGTACTCGCAGAGGGAATTATGGCTTAAATCTTAAGCACAGCTCAGAACAGTAATCAACAAAGTACTGCATGCGCTGTTCGTAGCCCTTATCACGAAGGAAATGTCCGTCTTTGTCTAGTTCCAAATGCGTGTAATGAGATTCAAACTTGTTTGGAGAACAAACAGAATGTTGTCGCAGGAAGAAAATCAGCTTTTCGAAAACGCTGGATAGCTGCATGGTTGGTAGCCGTCCACCAATTCCTGTCGATACGCCGACAAAGGCAAAAACCTTGTCCTTATACAAGAATGCATGCTGCTTTCCGCTGTAGTGATTGGTCATGTTTGATAGCTCGGGAGAAACCAACCAATTGTATTCCGGGCTTAGTATGTAAACCAAGTCAGCTTCTTTCCAAGTTCCGATTAGCTCTTTTTGAAACCGGCTAGGATTGTCCTCATCCAATGCGTCACCATTAAAGAACGGCAGGTCGTAGTTCTGAAAATCCACAACGTGGCTTGTATCACCAGCTTTTGTGTGAAGTAGGCTTAATGCCTTCGCCACACGCAAGGTGTTGTTGTTTTTTCGAGATGATCCGGAGAGAATAGCAACGTTCATAGAGCTTTATTTTTTGATTAGATATGAGCTAATGGTTTTGACATTTTTGAGATTTCGCGCCATATCTACAATGTTCAGAACACTTTTAGGACGGGAATAGATTTCAATTCCTCCATCATTTGCATTGAGCTCAATAATGTCCTTGAAGCCGTAACCATTTTTTAGTTGTAGTTTGAATTGGTTGTCTGTATCAGCAAGGACTTTGGCGCGTTTATTTCCTTTAACAAACTCCTGCATCTTGCTTCGGATCGCTTCCATGGTCAGACCCCCCGTTGTTTTTAGCCAAAATCTTTGGCGCATCTTCAGGTATTGCCTAGGGTCGATGTTACCCACTTCTTCGAAAGAAATAGCATGCCATGTATTTAGCACCATACCCAAACCTATGGAGATAATGATTGACCAATTGTGGTCAACGGTAAGAAAGTCATAACCGTACTGCAGCTTACCTTGTTTCATCGAAACCAAAGCGGCAACAAATGGGAACGCTATCAACGTTAGCTTAATCCAGTTAACAACGTATATGATCAGTTTAAAAAGGGATCGTTTGTTCATGAGACGTTTTTAACCAATATGTTCAAGGCCTCGACTGTTTCATCGCTTGCCAGTAATTCTTTTGCTTTTTCGAACGCAGCATTTACCGACAAAGTTGGGGTTTTGTCCAATGCACTTATTTCGGGAATGGTCTCTACCTGGCCGAGTTGACCAAGGTGATTCCCGGTAAGGTGGTCAGAATTTCGTATAGCCTCAGGTAGTGCATCGATTCCTATGCCGATGGAGGTAATCGGTTTTGGAATTTCGAAAAGTGCGTCACCCTTTGCACGGCAATAGAAGTTCCCACCCATACGAGCAACCAGATCAATCTTGTCTTGGTCAATCTGTTTGATGTCGTTCTTTTCCAGAATCAAGTCGCTATTGATGTGTATTCGTAACACTTCACAAATGATGAGGTTACCTGCACCTCCACCTTCACCAAGTGATTTAATCTCGTTTACCTTGCATTCAAGCTGTACGGGAGATTCAGCAACCAAATCTGGCTTTATCAAGTCTGATTTTTTTGATGTAAATCCTGCTTTCACAAACTCGTCAACACCTTTTGGATAAGGAGAGCTCGCTAAACTCATTTGTTGCACCATGTCATAGCTAACCAGGTTTATGGCTACCTCTGGAACATCAACACAATTGTGGTAAGTATCTTTTGATTCTCCGGTGCGGCCGCTTCGTGCAGGTGAGAAAACCACAATGGGTGGGTTGGCACTAAACACGTTGAAGAAACTGAATGGAGCCAAGTTTCTATTCCCGTCTTTGTCTACTGTACTTGCAAAGCAAATAGGTCGGGGACCAACACTGCCCAATAAGAATTGATGTACTTGTCTAACGGGAAGCTCTTTCGGGTCGAAGCTTTCTATGGACATAGACTATGCGTTTGTTTTTAGTAAGAACTTGTTCTTTTTCCCCCTTTGTAACAATACAAAACGGCTTTTGATGATATCCTCTGCCGAAAAAGTGAAGTCTTCACCCACTTTTTCCATGTTCACCGAAACGGAGTTTTCTTTTACTGCTCTACGAGCTTCTCCTTTGGATTGAGTGAAGCCGGCTTCAGCAAGCACATCAACAATTGATTTTCCAATGACATCGTCTACATTGCCTTGCTTGGCGCCACTGAACACATCAAGAAAGTCGCGTTCATCAAGTGCGCGTAAATTATCCATCACGTTGTCCGAGAACAAGATTCCGGTTAGGTGTTCGGCTTTCTTCATTTCGTCTTCGCCGTGAACCCAAGTAGTAATTTCTTGAGCCAATCGAATTTGAAGACCACGTTTGTATTCTTGCCCTTTATGCTCATCAATGATGCCTTGGATTGTTTCTTTGTCCAACAACGTAAAGATCTTTATTAGCTTCTCTGCCTCATCATCTCGCTGATTAATCCAGAACTGGTAGAACTGGTAAGGTGATGTCTTCTCCGCGTCTAACCAAACGTTTCCACCTTCGGATTTACCGAATTTGCTTCCATCAGCTTTTGTAAGTAGTGGCGCTGTGATAGCATAGGCATCTGCACCACCTTTTCTCCGAATTAATTCGGTACCGGTAACGATGTTTCCCCATTGGTCGCTACCACCCATTTGTAGCTTACAATTTTTGTGCTGGTTGAGGTAGTAAAAATCGTAGCCTTGAACCAGCTGGTAACTAAACTCGGTAAAGGATATTCCATCGTCAATCCGGTTCTTAACTGAGTCCTTCGCCAACATGTAGTTCACGGTTATGTGTTTACCTACATCGCGAATGAATTCCAAAAAGTTCATGTCTTTAAACCAATCGTAATTGTTGGCCATTTCGGCGGCATTTTCGCCTTCGAAATCCAAGAATTGCATGAGTTGGTTTTTCTGACAATCCAAATTGTGGTTTAGTGTGTCTAAATCCAACAAGGTTCGCTCAGTCTTCTTCCCCGATGGGTCACCCACCATACCGGTTGCCCCACCTACAAGCGCAATTGGCTTATGGCCTGCACGCTGCAAGTGCACAAGCAAAATGATAGGTACAAGGTTACCAATGTGCAAAGAGTCGGCAGTTGGGTCAAAGCCCACATAACCGGTAATTTGCTCTTTGTTCAGAGCTTCATCTACTCCCGGAATATGCTGATGGTATAACCCTCGCCATTTCAGCTCTTCTAACAAGTCAAACTTAGGTGTAAAAGACATCGT
>CAJXLR010000192.1 GCA_913056425.1 uncultured Bacteroidota bacterium | reverse complement strand
GGGAGTTGACACAGATCCACATAACAACAACGTACGTAAACCTTTGGAGCCAGATTATGATGTAGCATCCAAGGGTGGAGAGCACGCAGACGATGCCTTGCATTCAGGTGCTTGGGACTGGCACTCTTACATACTTAATGGAGAGAAGAATGAAAGATTCAAGGAGCGTTGTCCCAAAACAGCAGCAGTTATTGATGAGTTAGACAGGGAAGGATTCCTTTTTCGAACTCCATTTAGTTTCTGTTTCTTTTCTACGCTGCACGGAAACTCATCGATTCAAGCTCATTCTGGGCCGATGAACCTTCGGTTAAGAATGCATTTGCCACTAGTGGTACCGTCTGACGATTCATCGCCATCAACTGATGGTAAGGAGCAGACAAATCATCGTTCTAAACCAACTATCGGGATCAAAGTTGCAGATCAAGAGCGACAGTGGAGAGAAGGCAAAGCTGTCGTGTTGGACGATTCGTATGTGCATGAAGTTTGGAACGACAACGAAAGCGCACGGGTGCTTCTGTTGCTTGACTTGTGGCATCCAGACGTGAGACGGGAAGAAAGAGAAAAGATCGAAGCCATGTTCGTCTATGCAAAAGAGAAGGGCTGGATTGGGAATAAACGACCAAATAGTAATTGAAATACATAGAAATGGAGTCATACTATATGATGTGAAACCGCGCGAACAACAGCGACTTGTTTGCCCTGCCTGCAGGAGGAAGGTACCTTGGTACAACCACCAACTTTTTGCGTAAAAAACATTCCTTTCTAAAGGAGTCCCAATTGAATTTGCTGCAAACAAAATCAAACAAAGCAACCATTTGGTGACCTGTATGCACCTCTAGAGAGCTAGCTGCTGCTAATTGAAATCAAGTTCCATGCTCACCAAACACTCAGAGTAAAGATGATCGCTGCGAAAAGAAGAGGGCTGGCCAGCGTTATTTTGGCTCTAACGATGCCATTGACATCAGGATTTTCTCCGCCAAAACTAATACAATCATCACATAAAAAAGTCCGTGTTACATCATCCCTTCAAGTGGCCTCATCGTCATCCATCTCAGCAGGTACGGCCAAGGTTATTACTTTCTTTTTGTTTTTATGTAACCAGAATTGGGATCTGCAGCTAGAACTACAAAACCTTGCGTTCTTGCGATTGGCTAAAAATGGAGCTTCACAGTGCTCACATACGAGCTCTGTAGCTTTGTGATTGGTTTTAAACCCCTTTGTTGTTCTGAACATCCCTAACTCTAATTGCATCTTAACGTTTATTTGATACCTCAAATTTGGGGCATTTATAAGCGTTTACCAGATTTAGGTATGCACAGCGAACAAAAAAATAGACAGTTGAGCGGCTTGATTATTAAATCGTTACGCCTGATTCGCGCAACAAACCTTCGAACATGCGTCGTCCATCTGTATTGAACAATTTTTGACTAGCAGCACGCTCAGGGTGCGGCATCATACCAAAGACATTTCGCTTTTCATTGGTAATCCCAGCAATGTTCTGAAGCGAACCGTTGGGATTGGTCTCATTTGACACATTGCCCTTCTCATCCGAATAATAGAACAATACTTGATCATTGTCTACTAGTCGCTTTACAGTATCCTCATCCGCGTAATAGCGCCCTTCCGCATGGGCAATAGGGATTTTGATCACTTCGTCTTGCTTATACGAAGAAGTAACTGCGGTTTCTGTTGTTCCTGTTTTCAGGAAAACATTCTCACACACGAACAACTGATTGTTATTACGAAGTAAGGCTCCTTCCAATAACCCGGACTCGCACAAAATTTGGAAACCATTACATATACCCATGACATACCCACCTTTATTGGCGTGATCAACCACAGCATTCATAATTGGACTAAGCTTGGCAATTGAACCACTTCTGAGATAGTCACCAAACGAGAATCCACCGGGAATCCAAACAAAGTCGACACCTTTTAAATCTGTGTCTTTGTGCCACAGCTGCTCAACTTTTTCACCTGAAACATCTTCAAGAACTGAAATGAGGTCGTGGTCACAATTTGACCCTGGGAAAATAACAACTCCAAACTTCATTTGGCAAAGTTACCACGTCGGATAAACTCTACCTAAACAAGTGTATAATATTCGGCTTTTTCAGTGGTATGAGAGCGTATAACTCCAGCACTGATAAGGTTTACCAATATCTTGGAGGCCCTGCGTGTGGAAATGTTAACAAGCTTCCGAAACTTCTGCATTGTGATGCGATCGTTCTCTCTCAAGTACTCTAAAAGCGCTTGCTCTTTTGAACTGTATTCTATTACCGTTGGATATCCAGAACTCTGACGCCTGAGTACATCTAATACAATCTTAGAAGCCAGTAGAGTTTGATCTTTGACCCGCACATATGCCCACCATTTTCCATCCTCTCCTTTTGCATAATACGGTTTGTCGTCTCCGGGATTAACGAAACACTCAATGATTCGCTTGTCCCCTATGTCGTGCTCGTACATGGTTAACTCCACCTCAGGTTTACAATAGAATCGTGCAGCCAAATCAAGCATGTATTTTTCATCTTCGCAACGTATTCCGGAAATCTTGCGGTTGTCTTTTACCCCAACGAGAAGCGTACCACCCTTGTGATTTGCAAAAGCCGACATTGTTTTAGCAATCTTTCCAGCATCTGAAATCTGCTGTTTATAGTCGAGCGTTTCGTCCTCCCCTCTCTTTAGAAGTTCCCGTATTCTTCGATTCACAATCCGAATTTAAGTATTGCTGTATGGACATAACAAAAAACCCGAATCAAAAGATTCGGGTACAATCAAAATACTGAATACTACTACGTTATGCTGATTTGCTTTCTAAGTGCTTTTTCTCTTTTAGGGATCACTACGGTAAGGATTCCTTTATCCAATTGTGCACTAATGTTTTCTGAGTCTGCCGTATCCGGGAGATAAAAGCTACGCTTTAAACTGCCGGTGTGAAACTCTCTCAAGTGAAACTTCTCATTGGATTCCGATTTTTCGGTGGAACGTTCACCACTAATCACCAATTCGTTTTCTTGAATGTCGATGTTAACATCATTCTTATCCATTCCGGCGAGTAATAAATTGATGGTGAAGTTTTTTTCTGTCTCCTTTACTTCCGCCTTCGGAATGAAATGATTGTCTGTTCTCTCTGTAACGTCTGACATTAAATCGTTGAATATGTTCTCAAACGCCATTGGAAAGAATGTGTTGGTTCTGAAAGCCTTTCTGGGTTGAAATTTTGTGATGGTCATAATGCTAATAATTTTTACTTGCACTGCTTCAATCAAAATGCCAATCAAAAAATCACCCAAATAACTGCCTATGTGTCAGGATTTTAGTAGCAAGGAGTTGTTTTTGGTGTCATTTTGACCGCTTTGAAACAATAAACCGGTTCATCCCGAGCTGTTCGTTGGTTGTCACCTCATTAAATAACTCTGAACACTTTAGTAACAAATCACCAAATTCCTGCTTCTGTTGCTCGCTTATTGAAACCTTGTTAAAGATTATCGCACCTCCGGGAGTGATTAATTCATTGAGTCTGGATAGAAAACCCATCTGCTCAAATTCTTTTGGCACGTCCAAATCTTGGTAGAGATCAACAATTATTAAGTCGAAGGTAGTTTTCACGTCCTGAACATACTGAGACGCATCAGCACAAACGACTTCTGCACCGTCTACTATATCGAAATGATTGCCGTACCAATCGATGATACGCTGATCCAACTCAACTCCGGTAATATTTACACTCGGGTTTCTCGCTTTGACCAAATGCGCAACGCTTCCAACGCCAAAGCCCAACATCAACACATCTCTACATCCCTCCCAATCCAGTGAGACCTCCTCAAAACACCTTCTGAAAGCCAGCTCTAGATTTCCATACGAATAATTTGCAACCCGTGTATGTAACTGTTTCTTTCCGTGAGTCAGAACGATTTCCAGTTCAGGCGTTGCAGAGGCATCTACCTCAATAACTAATGGCCACACCCATGAAATTACCCACTTGATGTAAAACAAAAAACCCAGACCTGAGGCCTGGGTTTCCTTATTCGTATTTATTGTATTAGTCAATCTTAATAAACTTGGCAGCTCCAGAAACCGAAGCTCCTTTTACACTAATCAAGTAGTTACCTGCGGGCAAGTCAGAAACTTTCAGTGACACACTAGACGTTGCCGGGCTTAAGTCGTGCTGAACAGACTTCAAGGTTTGTCCTTGGTAGTTGATTACGTCAAAAGTCACCTTTTCAGACTTGTTTACGTTTACTGAAACATTGACCTGGCCTTTTGCCGGGTTAGGATAAGCTTTTAGCTGAATTGGATTAACCTTCGTCACGTTGCGCACGTTTGTCAACAAACTTGACGACTTCCAAATTCCTCTACCGTGTGTACCGGCATAAAGCATTGCTCCTGTTCTCGCTCCACTCTGGAACACTTTACCTTCCACTTGACGCAATTGGAAAACAGGTACTCGTGGGAATGAGTCTTGGTTAAATGTCCAAGT
>CAJXLR010000191.1 GCA_913056425.1 uncultured Bacteroidota bacterium | reverse complement strand
GGCAACTTTTTCATTAGGTGATGAGGAACTAAAGTCATTTATAGATGCGCTCAATAAACAGGTTAAAATAAACTACGTTCAAGAGCAATTACCAAGCATCAAAGATATTTTCATACAACAAGTTGAGGGGGGAAATCATGGGTAAAATAGGATTAGTTACTTGGAGAGAGTACATCACGCGAGTTCGTAAAAAATCATTTTTAATCATGACAATCGTAGGCCCATTGCTAATCGCAGGCTTTTACGGTTTAATCATATTCCTCGCTGTTAACGACTCAATTGGGCAAGATACTCAGCGAATTTTAGTCTATGATCCGGCAAATGTCTTGAATCACAAGGTTGCGAGTAACGACGCCATGGAAATTGATTTTGCCGATTCTAGTTGGTCAAGTCGAGAAGCTTCCGAAGTGCCCGGAGATTACACCGGCCGAGTGTTGATACCCGACACGTTTAACATTTACAGTCCATCTAGCTTGACCTATGAGTCCGAGTCGTCGCTCTCACTCGAAAGCAAAGAGCGACTGAAGAATAGGATCGCAACTTCGATTGAAGAGCGGAAAATGGCCGAGTTGGGAGTATCTCAATCTGCAATAGACAGTCTCAACACACGTGTTTCCATCACGCCACTAAAACTCGATGAATCTGGACAAGCCAAAACAACTAGTGTTGAAGTTTATACCGCTGTAGGTATGGTGTTCTCGTTCATCATTTACTTCTTTATTTTCCTATACGGCGTGCAAGTAATGCGCGGTGTTATAGAAGAAAAGACCAACCGCATTGTTGAGGTAATTGTATCGAGTGTTAAACCATTCCAACTTATGATGGGTAAGGTGATTGGGTTGGCACTGGTTGGACTTACACAAATCGTTATCTGGGTAGTTCTTACCGGAGTACTGGTCACCGTTATTTCAACTTTTATTATGAGTGGAGACCTCGGCAGTGCTATGGATCTTGCGCAACAAGGTCAGAACATTTCACCTGAACAGTGGGAAGCCATGGGAGTTAATGATGGAATTGGTCAGGCTTTAGCTGCGATAAATAGTTTGAACATACCATTTATACTGGGGTCATTCATCATCTATTTTTTAGGTGGATACCTCATGTACTCGGCACTCTTCGCTGCCGTTGGTGCTGCTGTGGACGCTGAAACGGATACACAACAGTTCATGCTTCCTTTAACTATGCCTTTGGTACTCTCCATAGCACTTTCAACAAGTGTTATTATCCGGGATCCGAATAGCACCTTGAGTTTTTGGCTGAGTATCGTCCCACTGACCAGTCCGGTTGCTATGATGGTACGAGTGCCGTTCTTGAACGTGGCGTCTCAATGGTGGGAAGTAGCTCTTTCCGTTGGGTTATTAATTGGTACGTTCACACTCACAATTTGGCTGGCAGGAAAGATTTACAGAACCGGAATTCTGATGTATGGCAAGAAAGCCACCTACAAAGAGTTGTTTAAGTGGCTTTTTTATAAGTCTTAGATACTGATTCTGTGTAAAATACGTTCTATTTACCTGATGTCTTCAGTGTGTATAGACCGTATATTTGACCGCATGCTGATTCGCCTTATGATGTTTCTGGTGGTTCTTGGTGTGTCTGTCTCCGCACAGGCGCAGTCTGACTCATCCTACGCGGTACTCAAAGGTCACTCAGATGACGTTGAATCAGTTGCTGTATCGAGAAGTGGTGAACTATTGGCCACAGGGTCTTGGGATAATACGGTTCAAGTATTTGGTACCGACTCAACTTTCCCGCACAAACAAACGCTTTATGGTCACCGAGCTGCCGTATCTGCACTAGCTTTTAGTGAGTTGGGTGATATCCTTGTCACAGGAGGAAACGACTTTAGACTGTTGATTTGGGAGCGTGATTTATCGGGTAAATACTCCCTCAAAAAAGAACTTAATCAGGTTCACTCAGCTGGAATTAACGATGTTAAGGTGGGGAGAAACAGCGATATGATATTTTCTTGCGGGGATGATGGAAAGATCGTGGTTTATAGTATTGGTCGAGACCAAAAATGGGTAATCGATAATAAACTACCGGTAAACAGTATTGCCATAAAAGGAAGGAATTACATCTTGTGTGCGGATGAATCACCTGTTGCTAAACTCTACAGTGTTACAGGTAGATTAATCAAAGAATTTGTCGGGCATAAAGACGTTATCAATTCGGTAGATTTTAAAGGTGATATGGTTGTTACCGGAAGTAGCGACAAAACCTGTATTGTTTGGGATGTCATGACCGGTAAACAGCGTATGGTACTCTCGGGTCACACATGGAAAATAAATAGTGTTGACATAAGCAACGACGGCGACTACATTGTTACTGGAAGTAGCGATGGCTCGACTAAAGTTTGGGATATTTCAAGCGGAGATGAAATCAAAAGCTTTAGTGAACCAGTAGGGATTATCCGCCAAGTAGCAATGTCACAAGACATGCATTTTATCTTTTCAGCATACCAAGTAGACGATGAAGCTGGTAATCCAACATACGGGCTGTCTGTATGGAAAACCGGAATGGCGTTTAAGTTTACAAGTGCTGAAATCGCGCAAAATATTCGAAGAGTGAGACAATTGAGAGAAGAGGCGATAGCAAAGGCGGAAGCCGATAAAAAAGAGGTTGAGCAACAGAAAAAGCAACTAGCGAAAGAACAGCCAAAGCCTCAAGTTGTTAAGGATACATACGACATACAAATAACAATCGAAGATGAGTAGTCAAAAGTTTGATTCTGGTAAAGCTCCGGAACCAGTAGGGTTGTACCCACATGCACGTAAGGTTGGTAATCTTTTATTCCTAAGTGGAGTAGGACCTCGCGAAAGAGGAACCAAGAAGATTCCGGGGGTAGAACTAGATAACGATGGTAATATCGTCTCTTATGACATTGAGGCACAATGTCACTCTGTTTTTAGAAACATACGATACATTCTTGAAGACGCAGGAAGTAGCTGGGATAATATTGTGGATGTTACCGTATTCTTGACCAACATGAAGGACGACTTTAAAACATACAACAAGCTTTATGCTGAGTATTTTAAAGACAACTTGCCTTGCAGAACTACGATGGAAATCAATTGCTTGCCAACTCCAATCGCAATTGAATTAAAAGTAATCGCAACGATAGATTAATTAACTGTTCTGCATTTTGAGTAAATACTTACCCAAAATGTCGAATTCCAGATTTACGTGCTGACCAACTTCCAATTGGTGAAAATTGGTGTGCTCGTATGTGTAAGGTATGATGGCTACCGAGAACGAATCTTCTCCAGAATTTACTACGGTTAAACTTGTGCCGTTCACGCAAATAGAACCTTTTTCAACCGTAAGAAATCCCGGTCGTTTCGGATGTTTGAATGTGAAAACCCAACTGCCGTTTTCGTCTTTCTTTTCAATACACTCAGCTGTTGTATCCACATGTCCTTGAACCATATGGCCATCAAGTCGATCACCAACTTTTAGACAGCGCTCAAGGTTAACCTCGCTGCCAACGGTCCATGAACCTAAGTTGGACTTAACTAATGTTTCCTGTATAGCTGTTACCGTATGCTTGTGTTGATCGCATGCCACAACTGTTAGGCAAACACCATTGTGGGCAATGCTCTGGTCTATTTTCAGTTCAGCAGAAATTGGAGAATCAATCGTAAAATGGATGTTGGTCCCTTCACGTTTGATGTTTGAGACAATACCTATTGCCTCGACAATGCCGGTAAACATTAGTCGTTTGTTATTGTAGCAGAAAGGTACTCTCTGTTCAGACGAGCAATGTTCTCGATTGAAATGCCTTTTGGACACTCAACTTCACACGCTCCTGTATTGGTACAATTACCGAAGCCTTCTTTGTCCATTTGATCAACCATGTTTAATACACGGTCTTTTGCTTCAACTTGACCTTGAGGCAGCAGTGCGTATTGAGATACTTTAGCACTCACAAACAACATCGCTGATGCATTTTTACAGCTTGCAACACAAGCACCACATCCTATACATGTAGCGGCGTCCATCGCTTCATCTGCATCATCTTTCGGAATTGGAATTGCGTTTGCATCTTGGGTATTACCTGAGGTGTTCACCGAGATATAACCACCTGCATGCTGGATACGATCGAACGCAGAGCGATCAACTACCAAGTCTTTAACGATTGGGAATGCTTTAGCTCTAAATGGCTCGATGTGAATCGTATCACCATCTTTGAATTGACGCATGTGCAACTGACATGTGGTAACACCACGGTCCGGACCGTGAGGTTCACCATTGATATGTAAAGAACACATACCGCAAATACCTTCGCGACAATCGTGGTCGAATACTACGGGCTCTTTGCCGTCTCTTTCGAGGCGATCATTGAGTTGGTCGAGCATTTCGAGGAAAGAAATATCTGTAGAAATATCCTTCATCTCATGAGTTTCGAAGCTTCCTTTCTCAGAAGCGCTACGCTGACGCCATACTTTGAGCGTCAAGTTGAGTGTATTGCCATGGGAACCCAT
>CAJXLR010000190.1 GCA_913056425.1 uncultured Bacteroidota bacterium | reverse complement strand
AAGGTGTGCTCGTAGGTTTGTCCACCGGAAACATTTGTTCCATCGATAGTCCATGTCCAAATCGCTCCATCCAATGCTTGTTCCGTGAACAGTATTGTAGTTAAACGATCAAACGAGCTAAGTTTCTCCACCGTAAAGTCCGCTTTAGGATTTGTGAATACGCGAGCTGCAGTTTTATTGATTAACGAATCAGAACATCCCTCATCGCTCACTACAACCAGCTTTACTTCATATGTTCCTGCACCCAAGTAAACGTGATTTGGGTCTGGTAACGAGGAAACTTGCCCATCACCAAAAGACCAGTTGTATTGATCGATGGTTCCTGAGCCCATAGTTGAATTGTTTGTAAATTGGACTGCTTCTCCAACGCAAGCGGAGTCACCTTCAAAAGCGGCAACCGGACTGGCAAAAATCCGCACAAGTTGGGAATCGACAGATATACAGCCATCGCTCGTCTCTGCGTTTAATCGAATCAAATAGTCTCCCTCACTTGCATATGTAATTGCCGGGGGAGTTGTAGAACTTGATGTATTCATATCTCCAAAATCCCACGTATACGTTAAGCCTCCACCACCTGGAAGCGAGCTGTTATTACCTATGATAATTGTATGTCCATTGAAACAAGCAGATGTATCCGTTATCACGATATCTGCGATAGGACTTGGATGTACTCGTACAGTTTTGGAAATCGTATCCCGACACCCACCATTGCCCAGTGCAATGAGCCGGACGCTGTAGGCACCAGTTCCACTATACGCAAAATTTACGCTGTCAACAGCGGAAGTTGTTGTGCCATTCCCGAAATCCCAATCGTACTGAGAAATTGTACCGGACGCAATTGAACTTTGGTTAATGAAGTCAAAGTTGTTGTTCTGAGAACACGAGTCAATATTCTGTATTCCAAAATCAGCAACGGGACTATTGGCAACGTCCACCTGGATAGTTGTTGTATCGTCACAGTTTTGGTCGCTCGTAACGATTAAACTAACATCAAATGTCCCGGCGGTTCCATATGCATGGGTCACATCTTTAAGGTTTGTTGTTGATCCATCACCCAAGTCCCAGTTGAAATTCAAACTGCCTTTTGAGATGGTAGACGTATTTGTGTAAATAAAGTTGTTAGTTGCCAAGCATTGAGGGCTGTTGTTGTGCGTAAATCCTGCAGTTGGGTCTGGATGTACAGAGTATATTTTGTCTAGTGTGTCTGTGCAACCAAAAGCCGATTCGGTCACGAGTCGAATAACGTAAGTGCCTGTATCTGAGTAGTTGTGCAGTGGGGTAGAGGAAGTTGCAACGGTACCTCCACCAAAGTGCCATGTAGGTGTTGTGCTACCTGTTGATATGGTAGATTTGTCTTGCAATCGTATAAAGTTCCCTGCCAAACAACTATCTCTATCGGTTACTGAAAACTGGGCTAATGGTAAAGGGTTAATGCTCACCTTTATGCTGTTTGCCACTGCAGTACATCCATTGTATTCAATTTCTGAGTGGTAAGTACCCGAGTCTCCAACGGCGACATTGCCAAGTGTAATAATCGAATCACTCAGCGTACCCATTTTTACGTTATTCTTCCACCAAGAAAAGGTCCCGGTCTTTTGATCGGTCGTGTTTTTTAATCTGATATTATCTCCAACACATGCGGTAGCAGAACCGCCAATAATCGAGAGTGTCGAAGTTGGGTAGGGTGCAACGTAGACAATCGAATCGATACGCTTTGAGACAATGCTGTCATTCAACATAAGTTCGGCGTAATACCAGCCTGTATCGGGTAAAATGAAGGTTATTGGTCCTGCACTATCAGATTTGTAGGTTAATAGTCCATACTTGCTCACAACCCATCGCTGATTGTAAATGGGTCCTGTGCTCGAATCAGTTAGTGTGATTTTCTCATTCCTACAAATGCGATTGGTGTCAATACCGAAGTTTGGTGTTGGTATCGATGCATCCAGGATTATTCCGTAGTCTTCTGTTTGACCGTAGTTGAGTGTGTCGCATGGCCCTGTAATTTGATTGTAGTCGCTCATAACCCGCATTCGAAGCAGGGTGTTGGTAACGGCGCCTGAAGGGATTTTTAACGTGTCGCTATGTGTTGGTTTCTCATAGGTTTCCCAAACCAGTTCTCCGGTATCGTCAAAGTCACCATCGTTGTTAAAATCGATATAGACATGAACGTACTCCTTGTAATTAGGCCCTGTAGTGATGGTCGACAAATAGAACGTATCGGTTTTGAGTTCCATTATTTCAGTACATCCCAAGTCTACATACGAACCATCGTCGCGGGTCCCTGATGAAGTAAAGTTATAAGCATCCACCTGTACACCATAAACACCAAGCTTAGCACTGCTGTTTGGGTTCTTACAGTGCGATTCGCACGGGGCGCTTTTTATAGGAGGATGAACCTCAATGGCTCCTGTTATAATTACAGAATCGTACCCAATGCAGTTTTCAGCGTAGAAAGTAATATCATACGTTCCGGTTGCAGTGAATTGAACTTGCGCATTCTGGGAACAGCTGTCCGTTCCATTGACAAAAGACACAGTGTTTGGACTAAACTTCCAATACCAATTCGTAGGAAGATTGAGTGAGGTATCGCTAAAGGTTACTGTTTGACCTTGGCATGTTCTTTTATTGTCGAACTCAAATCCTGCAACGGGTGTAAGTTGATCTTCATCGTAAAGCGGTGATCTCCAATTTCCTCGACCGTATGTTCCGCACACAACGTGAGACTGACTTCTACCATTCGGGGAATAGTAGATTTCTATATCACGAACACGGGTATTAATTGGCATATTGTCGTTGTACCAAATCCAGCTGGTCATGGTTGTATCTCGGTAGAATACCCCCATGTACGTTCCTGCATACATACCTTGGTATTTACTGCTTGAGTCAAAAACCAGCGAGAGAATTGGGATGTTCGGGAGTCCTGTTGAGACATTGTTCCAACTTGAACCGCCGTTGTCCGATTGATAGACCTTATTCGATTGGCAAATCCACACACGATTTGGGTTTGTTGCATGAGATTCAATCCAAAGGACACTCGAATTATTTGGGAGGTTAGACGTTAAATCGGTCCAGGTTGGTGTAGCCGCATTAACATTTGTTGATTTGAAAAACTTGTTCCCACTTCTTGAAACGTATAGGATGTCTGAATTGGCAGGTGAATTTTCTAGGTGAATAATGTTCTGTCCGTTGGAACCTGCTACATTGTTTGAAATCTTTGTCCAGGTAACACTGTTAACCGAAGTAGCTTTAATATTTGTACTTCTCCAGATGTTTTTATAGCCGATAAACATAGTGCCCGGGTTGCCTTCACGAAGACAATATGGAGTAACCCATCCACCGGATTCAGTTATGCCATTTTTGCCATTTTTGGCAATTGTGCCTTGGCTATAGCCGTTTCTAATTCTACGTACATCGCCGTAATAGAGTGCACTGTATGCATAGTTAACATCAGATGGGTCTACAACACAGTCCATTCCGTCACCACCAACCACTGTGAACCATTTGCCGTTTTCGTACCATCCGGTACCGTTATCTTGGTAACCGTTTACCATGGTGTTTTGAACGGTTGCACTTTGACCAATGCGATAGATCTGAGCAATGCCGAGGCCTTCGCTTAATTCGGTCCACGATTTTCCTAAGTCTTTCGTAAAGTGTAATCCACCATCATTTCCGGAGAATAACGCATCTGTTCCCGGTTGATATTCCATCACGTGATGGTCTGCATGAACCGCCGGAGCACCCCCGCTTCCGGTCCAATGCGCATTAATCTTCCAGGTCTTACCGCTGTCTAAACTTTGGAATATGTTTACTCCACAGACGTTTACAACGGATTTGTCATTGGGATCGATAGCTAAATCAAGGTCATACCACGCTTGTCCGCCTGTTCCTGAACCGGTTGTTGAGTAATCCATGATATTCGGTGAATTACTCATCTGAGTAAAGCTTGCACCACGGTCTGTAGATAGGTATAACCCTTGGTATGTGCGCTGATTGGTAATTAATACATAGACAAAGTTGGTGTCGTCCGGAGTTACGGCAACACAAGCTCGATATTTCCCAGAAGGGAGTCCGTTTGTAAGTTGAGTGAAGCTCGCCCCGTTGTTTGTGCTTTTGTAAACTTTAGCTGATGTTTGACAAGCATAAACGATATCCGGATTTACCGCATCAAAGGTCATGTCCTTAAAGTTACCTGCAATAGCTTGCGTCCAACTGCTACCTCCATTAGTAGACCGATAGACACCACCATTTGTAGCTGCTAAGATGATTTGAGTATTTCGCGGATCGATGTAAAGCTTCCCAACAATCCGGTTGCCCATCCCGGTATTCATTTGAACCCAAGTGTCGCCACCATCCGTAGTTTTAAAAACACCTCTTCCATATGAGTCGCTACCGTCCCGATCGCCGGTTCCAATGTAGATGGTATCCGGTGAACTCGGATCAACGGCAATGGCCGATACACCTAAACTCGCGAGTGAGTCTGTGTTAGTTGCCCACGTT
>CAJXLR010000189.1 GCA_913056425.1 uncultured Bacteroidota bacterium | reverse complement strand
TGCCCGGTATCAGAACCTTCTATCCAAAAATCTAATCGAACCGCATTTCTATCGGAAAGCAAGCTTGATAACGGTATAGAGTCCCATGAGGAACTTATGTAATCTTTCGAATTATCTGTAAACCTGAAATCTGCCAAATAGTGCGCAAGTGTATCCAAACTGTTCCCATGAAAATCGACCCCGGAAACCTTTAACACCAAGAAATCAGGGTCATTACCGGAGTCTCCACCAAACTTTTTGTTGAACTGACTACCTTCTTTCATCGCATGGTAAGCATAGGTACTATTTGCAACATAAGCCCCTCCGTATATGTCCTGAATGTTTGGAAACTCAGTTGAATCGTGGCGGAGTAAAACCGATGCTAGTTTATAACCAACCATGGACTTCGAGGAGCCGTTAGCACCCATTCCTGGAATTGCACTGTATTGATTCGCAAATCCACGAGTAGCGGTATCTATGATGGAAGAAACCGCCCAGCCCGTCCAAGAATCCCAACTCGGATTATAATCATTTACGAAGTATGAATTATCAAATAAAAAGCCACCATCAGCATCCATCCCGTTGGCAAACGTATCCCTACCAAGCGCATATTGGTCAAAGTTTACTTCGTTAGGCCACATCGCACTTGTTACAGGTTTTGGAGCATTGAAATTGTCAAAACAAGCATACTGGGGCGTATTTATGCCGAACTGTCCGGTGTCTGAACTCACAAAGCTGAATTCAATAGAATCCAGTTGCCCCATCCAATCGATTTCAATGTACTTCCAATGGTCGAGTATGTATTTATCCGGTGTTCTGAAATCTGCTAGATATACGGTATCACGGGAGTTGCCTTTCGCACCATAGCCATTTATTACCAGTCCAAAAAAGTCTTTCTCGCTGCCGTCAGTTCCTCCAAATTTCTTTGCATATTGATCACCATCGCGCATGCTTAATGCTGAATACGTAGCATTCGTTACATAAAACCCGGACACAATAGTTGGACTGGTCATTTTGACCGTTCCACTTAAATACATCACGGCGTAAGTAGAGGTAAAATTTGCACCAGAGCCGGGGAAACAAGCGTATTGATTCCCAAAGCCTTTTGTAATAACGTCTGTTACATTAGAGGCGGCAAAACCCGACCAAGATTTCCAGGTCGTGTCGAACGAGTTGGAGAAGAATGCATTACCGTTTAACATTCCTCCAGAAAGGTCGTTTCCGTTCCAAAAAGTATCGGCCTTTGTTAATCGAAGTGATTCAAATGTGGACATTGTCTGTCCGTAAGAAATTGAAAAGCAAGCAATTAAGATTGATGTGAATAGGTTTTTCATGTTTTAGATTTTGTATGAAATGGTAAACTCAAAGTTTCTTGGTGTATTAGGTCTGTAGGGTAAAAATGTGTAGAACTGATTTGCTGCGTTATTGATCATTAACGAGATGGTAAGCCATGTTCTATCGAACTCAAAGCCACATCCGTGTAACCAGATTTCGGGTAATTCCTCCACATTATTCATATCGGTAAATCGAGAAGACCAATAGCGCGGTCGGTAGTAAACCGAAAGCGCTTTGGAAAAGCGGTAACCTGCTTCCAAACTTCCTTGTAATCGCGGTATAAGTGGTATTTCTGTATCTGTACCAGAAACAAAGGCCCGTTGGTAGGACGCTCCTAATGTGATGAAGGCTCTTTTAAAGTCTGTCCGATGACTCAGCTCAATACCGCTGGTGTTTTGCGTTTGACCTCGCACTTGCTGAGCGGTAAAAATGCCATTGGAACCGGGAAGCCAGCGGATGGCATCTCGAATTTGGTTCCCATAAAGCGTTAATGAAGTGTAGGACTTAGCACTTCTTCGTGATACAACAATCTCTCCCGACTCACTGCGCTCACTGGAGAGGTTTACGTTGCCTCCGGGTACCCAAAACAGCTGGTTGAAGGTAGGCATTCGGTAGTTTGACGAAAATGATATCCGACTATTCCATCTGTGGTTGATTTGCGAAGCAATGTTAATCCCATACAAAAAAGGAAAATCGCTATTGTCGCTGTATTGGACCGCTCTCAACCCTGCTTGTATGCGAGTATTGTAAAAGGAGTCCAACGAATATCGGATATGAATTGCTTCGGTTTGCTCAATTCGAAATGCGTCATACTGTTGTGGTGATAACCCACGGAAGGTTCTTGTTTCAATGTCAGCACCAAACCACAGCTTATTAGATAGCTGATGTAGGTAGTGCACCATTCCTGTCCCATTCAACGATTTGTAGTCGCTATAAATATTTGATATTGAGTCGTGATATATGAGTTCTTCAGCAACCAATCCAGTTATAAAGTCTATACTCTGCTTTTCGTTGTTCAATCGCCAGCTTGAATGAATTCGAAGTGCCTCATCCCACTGGAATTTCTCAGACGCATTTTCAAGCATTGTTGGTGGAATTTGACGATCAAACCCACTGTACCAGATGTTTATTCTGAGCGGATTGAAACATTTAAACACCTTTTCTATTGATGCCATAACGTTCATCCCTTTTGCTCTTGCGTGATTCAACGTGTCGATTGTATTAGGTATCAAAACAGACGGATATTCAAAGCTTATGTCTTGATCTAGGTAATGCACTAAACCAGAAATTCGAACGCTTGAGTCCACGTATGTTGCTTGTGCGCTTGTGTAGTGCTGAAAGAGTCCATAACTGTAATTCACACCGAAAGACGAAACGGTATCGTGCAGGTCTGTTGATAGTTCAATATTTCCTGTTATGCCACCTCCACCACGGTGAACCGACTGTGGCCCATTTACTTGCAAGTTGTGTGAACCGATGGGAGGTAAAAACTGCGCATCAAAACTTCCATTTAAACCACTTTGTAGCGCAATTCCATTCCATCTGATTGAGGTCTGCTCTGTATTACCTCCTCGAATACTAATCGTTGCAAGTCCCGTCCCTGAATTGGGTAATACCGTTAATCTGCTGTCGTAGGTAAGATTATTCAAACTTGATGACCCATCTGGGAAGATTTTGAGTGTATCTGTTTTATCATCGAAACTACCGCGTACCGTGAGGTTAACCGGATTCATAGAAACTGAATCGATTTGAGCCAAAACAGCCCTGGAGCACAGTAAAAGTGCACCAACCAATGTAAATCGCGTTAACAAGGAAATTCGTTTTCACTGGTTTGCTTTATCCCGAAGCATTCCCGGTTCATCAACTTTGGCAGGTCTTCTGACTTACTCAGAACCTCGTCTTCCCGTCCATACAGTGAACAGTGACTAAAGAGTGAGATTCAAAACATGAGCTTACAGCTGCGGGAACAGTATTGGATTTACACCAACTTCCCATTTTCATCCGTTGTTAGAGTTCTAACTTATGGAACCAAAGCTGAGCAAAAGTAGACTATTATATCTCAACACTATGAACAATTGTTACACCTGTTTTAAACATCTGGGTTAAACTTTTTAGCGAACCAACATTCATAAAATTTGATATACTTGCAGTCTTATTTTTAATCAGTCTAAATAAATGTTTCACGAACGAATAAAATCAGCTACCACAACCGATCACCAAAATGCTGAAAAGCATAGTTATGGAGAGGAAATCATGTCTCGTACGCTTACAAAAGATCAGTATGGACACTTACTAATTGCGAATTATCGCTACATAAAACCATGGGAAGATCAGTGGTCGGAAACCACTTTTGACACAACTGCATTGCAGCTTGACATGCGAAAGAAAACATCACTACTCGAGGATGATATGCGTTCTCTGGGTATCGACCCAAACACAATTGAAACAACGCAACTAGAAGCTTCTACATCATACGCAGAATTCATGGGAAGAATGTACGTGATTGAGGGTTCAACCATGGGTGGAGCCGTAATTGTTAAACAACTGGGTTTGAATCCAAATTTAGAAGGACTGAGCTTCAAGTTTTATGGTGGATATGGTCCTGACTTACTCAATAACTGGCGTTCATTTCTAGGTGTTCTAAATACGATTGAGAATAAAACCGATCAAGATATAGCCATTGAAAGTGCAAAAGCTACATTTAATGCCATGAAGGAATGTTTTATTCAAGCAAAGACGGCTCAGGTCTAAACTTTTCTATTTTTGCCAAAACGACTTATTTATGGCTAACACTTCCGATTTATCCAGAGGATTATTTATTCGTCACCAAGGTCAACTCTGCCGAGTTGTAGATTATAAGCACACCATGCCCGGTAAAGGTGGAGCATTTTACCAAGTCAAAATGAAAAATGCAATCACCGGCAAGTCTTCAGACTATCGTTTCCGCTCAGGTGAATCTATCGACGTAGTGCGCGTTGAGGAAAAGGAAATGCAATACCTATACAAAGACGGAGAGAACTTAGTTTTGATGGACACCGAAACCTATGAGCAATTTCAGCTCCCGGAAACTATGTTGGGTGATTCTATGCAATTCATCAAAGAGGAAATGATGGTTACGGTTTACCTGGATGAAGGCAACCCAATTATGGCTGATGCACCAAATCACGTTGTTTTAGAGATTACCTATTCGGAGCCAGG
>CAJXLR010000188.1 GCA_913056425.1 uncultured Bacteroidota bacterium | reverse complement strand
GGTTCTAAAACCTTTGGACTTTCATCGGATGCTGATAGTTTGACCAACCTAGTGGATGGTTATGACATCAAAATTCGTGTGACCAATGGAAAAGTAATCCCAGATGGAGGCCAATCAAAAACCGGCGTTCAGGTAGATAGTATCTACTTCGAGGTTGAGTTTGCCGACGATCCAGGAACTATTTATGAAATCTCAGGCCATGGTCGTACAGGCTTTGGCGATGACGACTATTAAATAAAAAGTAAAACAATCTGTTTAGCCGGGCTTTAGGGTCCGGCTTTTTTTATGGCTTGTACTGCTTATTCTTAACGTAGTCCATCTTGCACACGGGACAAATACCAATGGTGTCTGCCCCACTTCCTTTACAGTGCATTGGGCAAATGTATTTCGACGTATACTCAGGCCCGGTATAGTCCTGTTTAAGGTGGTCGTGATTTGTACCACTTGGTGTATCCGCTGTATTATTTGAATTACAACCGATGTAAAGCATACCTAAAAGCAGTATGAACAGAAAGCGTTTTGTCATAATGCAAAAGTACAATTTGAGCAACATTCAAGAATTACAATTGAAAGACTACCTAGCTTGTGAACAATAGCAAAACCGCACAATTCTCAGCGGACTACAACGTCGGGAGATTGCTCCCCCATTTATTTGGATTCTATCGTGAAATTAGCGAGGGAATGTGGATGGCCACTCCCCATCAATAAGTTAACGTTCACCACGTATATTGAAGCGCCAAAAGGGACTTAAATATCCCAACCATCGCAAGGATTCTCCCACCTTCAAACCATAGAATATCGGTTATTTGGTGGCACCATAAAATCACGAGAAATGTAAAATTTTCAATTGTCACAAAAATGACACAGAATGTAAATTCGTAATGTTTATTTTTACTCTATGGATGCGAAAAAAGAAAAAAACAGTGCGTGGCAATCAACCAAGAAGGCAGTAACATCGTACGACTACTTCGCAATATGCCACTCGTTCGTAGATCAAATGAAAAAATTTAACGAGCTACGTAAACTAAAGACGGCAAAACCCGTATAGTGAATATGCGATTTACAGCAGTTCTTTTTGCCATTTTTGGATTTGCAATTGCCTCCTCCGGTCAGGTTGAGATAAACCCAAACCTAAAGTGGAAGTTTGTTATATCTCAAGATTTAGATTTGGCTTCAGGGAATTTTATCGAGTATGAATTCCCCGCAGAAAAGAACCACGACTATATCTTCAACATCACCCACAATCAGGATAGCTTACATGCTGTACTACTGGTGTTTGACCTTCAAGACAAGCCAATTCGAAAAATGATATTGGACAACAACCAGTTGTCTATCGACCTGCCATTTGATGTCCCAGCTTCAGGCACGTATAAGGTTGTTCTTGGCTTAACTGACCCCAAAGGAAAAAAAGGAGATTTGATTCCTTCCACGTTCACCCTCATCAAGCGACCCAAAGTTTAAATTTTTCCTCTGATTCATTTACCTAATCAAATGCAGATGTATGCATGGGTACAATTGAATTATTATGAAGAAAACTGTCGCTATCCTAGCATGTATTGTGCTTCACATTGGAGCATTTGCAACTGAGAATCAAAAAACCATTTCATCAAAAATCAACCATGTCACCGTGTTTATGCAAGGTGCACAAATCGACCGTTCCGGCTACACAACGCTTCCGAAGGGAAACTCTATTGTTGTATTTGACGGCGTATCACAATTTATAAACCGAACCAGTTTAAAAGCTTCCGGTAAAGGGGATTTTTCAATCCTGGATGTTCAATACAACTATGTTTATCCAAAGCCTGGAGAGATTGACAGTCAAGCCTACAACAAACTTGATGGAAAAATTGAAAAGCTTCAAGACTCCATTAACTCACACAGTTTAGAGATGGCGAATATCCGTGCAAAGAAAAAGGCTATTGAAACCGAAAAAGGTGTCATCTTGAAACACCCTTTATTGAACGGACAAGGAAAACGAGATTCCTTGGATTTGCTAAAAACAACTATCAAATACCTTGAGGACCAACTAGCAAACATCGCAGATCGCTATTTGACGCTTCAAAAACGCGAGTTGGTGATGACTAAGATTCAAACACGCATGAACAAGCGCATGCAAGAGTTAAAAAACTACAAGGCAAACTTCCCACGACCGGCTGCTAGTCAACCCAAACACCAAGTCCACGTAAGTGTGTACGCTGAAAAAGCAGCTAAAGCAAAAATCTCTGTAACCTACAAAGTAAACAACGCCGGTTGGTCACCATGGTACGACATAACCGCTAAAGACGCTGGCGATGATGTATCGTTGGTATATAAAGCCGCTGTTTGGCAAAACACAGGGATTGACTGGAAAAACGCAAAGCTTCGAATTTCGAATGCAAACCCAAATCAAAGCAACACGAAACCCGTTTTACCGAGATGGTACATCGATTACTATCGAAACATGAGAGTGCGCCAAACGCGACAACCGAGGTACTTTAAATCGCAGGCGGAGAAAGCTATCGCAACAACCGATGCGGATGAGGTGGAAAGTGTAAATGAAGAAGTGCTTACAAAAGATGCCGGCATGGCGTACGATTACTCTCAAAAGATACAGAACTTCAGCTCAGTTGAGTTTGATATCGACCTACCCTACTCGATTAAGTCTACAGGGAAAGCACATTTTGTAACCGTTCAGAAGCACAATCTGAATGCAAGCTTTAAACACTATCTCGTGCCTAAGCTCGACAAAGATGCTTTCGTAGTTGCTCGAATCCTTGATTGGGAGAACCTTGATTTACTCGTTGGTAATGCCAACATTTATTTCGGGAATACCTTTATCGGGAGAACCGTTTTAGACCCCACAATTGTAACCGACACGCTTGAGGTTTCAATGGGAAGATATCGGTCGATGGCAGTTAAACGCACCAAACTGAAAGAGAAAACAAAGAACAAGGTGGTAGGCCCAAAGAAAGTATATACTGCGACGTATCAGATTGAGTTAAGAAATAACAGCGCCAATCCAATTAATCTCGCACTGGAAGATCAAATTCCGGTTACCAACAACCAGAACATTGAAATTGAATTAACGAAACCGGATGGTGGAACGTTGAATGAATACATGGGGCTTATGACATGGGATTTCAAACTAAAACCGTACGAGAAGAAAACCGTCACCTACACCTATACGATAACCTATCCAAAAGAAGAAGAGATAAGAGGGATGTAGCTGTTGGCGGCGCGCTTCGCGCGCCGATATACTTCCCGTTTGTAACATTTGGTGAACTATAGCCGTTGAACCAATGTGCAAGGAGGTGACGACTACCGAAGAGTAAAACAAAACTTAGCCCTGTTGAAGGGAAGTAGAAAGCGTTACGAGGAGCTTAAAGACTTGCACAAGACGGTTGTAAAAACCAAACTACGTTTTAAGAAACCTTCGAAAATTGTTCAGGAACGAATGAAACGGAGAATCCAACTTGACATGGATGTCGAAAGGAAAAGACAAATCCGAATAATGCTTATTTCACTGGGAATTGGAGTCATCGCGTTGGCATTCCTAGTTTACCTTTTCAAAGATTACATATAAAGCTGTGTACATCACGAACCCAACCTTGGATCTTGAAAAAACGTCATCCAAATGGTGAAATCATTTTTCATTTTCTTGTTCATCCTGTGTTACTCGGTTGTCATGGGTCAGTCCGACAAGCGGTTCCGACTTACACATAATCCGGATAAACTCGCACGAAAAATTACCAGACATTGTACTACAGACAGTGCTCGAGTGGACGCGCTGTATCGTTGGACTACCAAAAACATAAAGTACGACGCCAAGCGGTTTATGTCGTGGAAAACTGAAGGGCAAACCGCCGAGCGTGCACTCAAACGACGAAAAACATTATGCACCGGATATGCCGAGGTGTTTACCGCTTTGTGTGACGCATCGGGGATAAAAAGTGTTGTAATCAATGGGTACACAAAAGGATTGCTCTATGACGTAGGAGATACAACATACCTGCCAACACACTCTTGGAATAAACATGAGTTAAATGGGAGTTGGTTCAATGCTGATGCTACATGGGATGCCGGTTACTTGTCGCTCTACAAGACAAGCAAATTACGACAGCTATGTGCCAAATGGACGTTGGGTCTGGTGAAATCATACGTCTACAAACCACACTTCATTCGTAAAGCACAGATGAACTATTTCCGTAAGTCTGAAAATGAATTTGCGGCCAACCACTTGCCCGAAAATCCGAATCTCATAGGTTTCGCTCACGGATTCTCCGCATTAGACTTTGACCAAGACAGTAGTCATTATTACCTGAAAAATGAACTAATTCAGCCACGGGTTGAAACTGCGAATGCATATATGAATAAGTACTACACTTTGGATTGGCGGGAGCGAGATAAAGACGACGGGAAGCAGGATTCACATAAGACTGCAAACCATTAGCAAGCCTATAGATGTCTTGTTCCACGTCCCTTACCAGCTGCTTAACTTCTCGCATGCTATCCACCAATTCCATCACTCGAGTGATGTG
>CAJXLR010000187.1 GCA_913056425.1 uncultured Bacteroidota bacterium | reverse complement strand
GTGTTGCACCACTGTCGCGCCACTCGGAACCCATTTCGTTTAACCACTTGGTACAATTCTCGTTAAAACGAAGCTCCGCAAGTTGATACTTGGTGCCTACAAAAACCCACGCCGTAATTGTATCATTTTGATGCTTGATTTCGTCAACACCCGCTGTCATGTAACCATCAAGTCGGAGTTTATTGGTTAGACTCAGTAGAAAATCGTTTGCAACAGTAGAATCGGTAAACAACTTTGTTTCAAATAAGCCGGGTTCTTCAATTGTGGAAGTCGAATCTGTTTGGTTTATGATCAATCGAACCTCTTGGGACGAGGCGAACAGATTGAATGTTGCGAATACTACAACAAGTAATATGTGTCTAAAGCGCACCATGCTTAACTAATAAACGAAAGTAAGGCAGAAATGTGCATCAGACATGATGCAGTTTATTTCCCGCTATAGAATGCCTTGGTGTAAAGTGGTTCAAAGTAGGCAGTGTCAACAAAGTTTTGCTCGTTATAACAGTCGTGCGCTATCGCAGCCATATCTGAAGCAGCAGTACTTCTGACACCACAGTCTTTTATACGATTTGATTTGAGAATCTCAGTGGCTTTAGGTGCTCCATTTCCTCCAACCCAGATGGTACCTTCCGATTCGGTTAGTGCCGTATCCGAATCTAATATGACAGGTTGAGCATCTTTTAAAATGTTAAAGTTGGCATCATAAACGGACAGAAATACTTCATTTCGTCTAGCATCGATCATTGGGCATACAAAGTCTCCTTCATCCAAATCAACTTCATCTGCAATTTTATGTGCAAGCACTTTCAATGTGCTTAAACCAATCAGTGGCTTATCCAAACTGTAACAAAGGCCCTTTGCGGTTGAAACACCAATCCGCAACCCGGTGTAAGATCCCGGTCCGGCACTCACAGCGATTGCGTCTAAACTTGAACGCTCAACCTCAGCTGTTCGAAGTAAATCATCGATGTTGGGCAACAGAACAGCCGCATGCTGAAAAGCTTCAGTTACCTCTGCCTGAGCTATAGTTTTACCTTTGGTAGAAATGGCTACAGAACATACTGGTCCGGATGTTTCGATGCACAATATCGTTGACACGGTGCAAAGATGAGGCATTTTTTGATGTGCAGTTTGAATTACAAGCACTTAATATTGCCTTAATGAGTACAGCAAAATTGAAACCACCTGTATGTAAACGAGTGCCTCATGAGATAGAGACCCATGGGGATGTCCGAATCGATAATTACTACTGGTTAAACGACCGAGACGATAAAGAAGTTATTCAGTATCTCGAAGATGAGAATGCCTATACAGCAGCCGTCATGTCGGATACCGAGAAATTCCAAGAATCCCTGTTCGAAGAGATGGTAGGTCGCATCAAACAAGACGATTCATCTGTTCCTTACTTTCTTAATGGATATTGGTACTACACACGTTACGCTAAAGGGAAGGAGCACCCTATATATTGTAGACGTAAAGGAACAATGACATCCAAAGAGGTTGTTTTGCTCGATGTTAACGAATTGGCAGATGGTAAGGCTTACTGTCAAGTATCTGGATTAACCGTGAGTCCGGATAACACCAAACTCGCGTACGCAGTGGATTTTGTAAGTCGTCGAATCTACACCATCTATATAAAGAACCTTAAAACAGGAGAGTTATTAGAGAACAAAATTGAGAACACCACAGGTTCTTGTACTTGGGCAAATGATAACAATACGCTGTACTACTCAACTCGTGACGAACAGACCCTGAGGTCGGATCGAATTCACAGATACTCTATGTCTTACAACAAGAGTATTGAAGTATATCATGAAGAGGATGAAACCTTTTATACATACGTGCATAAAACAAAGTCGCGCAAGTATATCGTGGTGTCCTCTCATTCTACTATGACATCTGAACATCGGTATATTGATGCCGAAGATCCGGATTCGGAATTCTTTGTTTTTCAAAGTCGTCAGAGAGGTTTGGAGTACAACATCGCACATATAGGCGACTCATGGTACATCCTCACAAATCACGAAGCAACCAACTTCAGGCTTATGAAGTGCTCTCTTGATGATACACGTTTGGAGGCTTGGGAAGAAGTGATTAAACACCGGAAATCGGTATTGCTTGAAGGTATTGAGCTGTTCAAAGACTATTTGGTTTTGGAGGAGCGAAAGCAAGGATTGGTTAACCTTCGAATAATTAACCACGATGGGAAGGCTGACTACCGCATAGACATGCCGGAGTCGACTTATACGTGCGGAACGAGCACCAATCCAGAGTTTGATACTCACGTGTTGCGTTATGGATACACTTCGCTTGTAACACCAAGTTCAGTTTATGATTTCAACATGGAGACAAGGGAGAAGGAGCTTAAAAAGCAACAACCCGTCCTTGGTGGGTATGATCAATCTAAATACAGTAGTGAACGTATTTATGTGAAAGCGCGGGATGGTGTGGAAGTCCCTGTATCTCTCGTATATAAAAACGATTTCAAGAAAGACGGTAAAAGTCCGCTGCTTCTCTATGCATATGGTAGCTATGGTCATTCTATCGACCCCTATTTTAGTTCAGTGAGACTGAGTTTACTTGATCGAGGATTCGCTTTTGCCATCGCCCATATTCGGGGTGGAGAAGAGCTGGGTAGACCTTGGTATGAAGATGGGAAATTGTTGAAGAAGAAAAACACCTTTTATGATTTTATAGATTGTGGCAAACATTTGGTTGGAGCGAAATACACATCTGAGGAACATTTATATGCGATGGGTGGTAGCGCCGGAGGATTACTGATGGGTGCTGTGATGAATATGGAACCTAATCTTTGGAATGGTGTTGTGGCCGCTGTGCCGTTTGTTGATGTTGTAACCACCATGTTAGATGAATCAATTCCGCTTACCACAGGTGAGTTTGATGAATGGGGTAATCCAAAAGATGAAGAGTACTATCACTACATCAAGTCGTATTCACCGTACGACAATGTGGAGGCGAAAAATTATCCAAATACGCTGGTGACTACCGGACTGCATGATAGTCAAGTTCAATATTGGGAACCGGCAAAGTGGGTGGCGAAACTAAGGGAACTCAAAACAGACAACAATTTGTTGCTGCTGAAAACCGAGATGGATTTTGGTCATGGTGGTGCAAGTGGCCGCTTTGAGCGGATAAAAGAAATAGCGCTCGAGTACGCGTTTTTGTTTAAGCTCGAGGGGATTAAAAAATAGACTTAACAAAAAAAGGATTGCCGAAGCAACCCTTTTAAGTACCTAAAACTGAAACTGTTGGTTATTTTGACGCTACTAGTTTCACGTCAAATTCGATTTCATCTTTGATGAAATTGTCTTTTAGGAAGTCGATTTTGTTGGTAGAGTTGTTACCCCAAGTTACACCCCAATCGTTTCGATTGATTGTGAACGTTGAAGACATGGTTGTACCACTCTCTGTGTCGTTCATAGTAACTGGAATCTCGATTTCCTTTGTAATTCCTTTGATAGTTAGGTTACCCTTCACGTGATCTGTACCCCCTTCAGTAATTTCGAAACTTGCAGATGGGAAAGAATCCACTAAGAAGAAATCACCACTTTTCAAGTGACCGATAAGTTTTGCAACGCCTTCTTCGTCGTCGTTGTTTGTCTCAGCAATGCTGTTCATGTCCAATGTGAAGTTACCTGCTTCAATAGCACCGTCTTTAGTAGAAATACTAGCTGCGGTAATTGCAATTGTACCGGTGTGAGAACCGTCAATAACTTTGGCACCTTTCCAGTTTACTGAAGATTCGTCAAGGTTAACATTGTACGTTACTGATTCAGCAGTTGCTTCTGCAGTTTCACCTGCGTCTGCAGCGTCAACAGTTTCGTTTGATGATGGGTTTCCGCATGAAGCCAATAGTACTCCGGCAGAAACAGTGAAGATTAATAATGCTTTTTTCATTTTAATTTTTCTTGTACTTATGGGTTGAAAAACCACCATCGGAGAAAAATGTTTGTATATACATGTAATTTATTTTCGTTTGACATTTCGCTGACAAATCCGCTCTAGACGTTGGTCAATTCAGTGCCCTTGAAGTCATAGCATTTGCTATTTTTGGTTGTGCTTCGAATTGTAATCACATGCCTCGTTTCATCTATTGCGGTCTTATCGAAAGGTCAGGTTGAGTCCGAGTACTTAATGCCACTCAATCCTCAAGAGGCCATTACGTATACATCCTTTCTTAACGAGGCTGTTGTCGTAAGTCAAGCGGATCAATACAGTAAAGCTGAAAGTAAACCCCAGCGGAGATATGTTGTGCTGGATTCAAACCTCAATCTTTTGTTTGATACCGTTCCATTGGCACCTTTTCGCCAGAAATTGGTTTCTAGCTGGAATGATGATACAGCTCAGTATGATTTGTTCTATGATTATCGGAGGGGGAACTTTCATTTAAACACCGTTACAGAGTCTGGTCTAACTACTCATGAGGGCAGGTTACCCACTAAGCTTTATGATTTGCAGTTTCGTGTTATTCACGATAAGATCTATGTGCTCACACTTAA
>CAJXLR010000186.1 GCA_913056425.1 uncultured Bacteroidota bacterium | reverse complement strand
GTAGAGTTGTTAAGAACCGTCAGGTTTAAATCGATTTGAGGTTTAGAGTTGTATTTGATTAATACCGCTGGCTCTAGCTCGTTTGCACCCGAACCAATCGGAATACGACCACCTACATTGGCGTAGATGTGTTGTGCTAATGTGTAGCGTGATTCCGTTGCAGATCCTTGACCGTTGCTAATCACGAAGGTTGAACCATTGAGGTGAGACAATGATAGACCAGCGTAAAAATCCTTAATATTACTTCCCAATCGACTTTGCGTGTAGTATGCACCAAAGCCTAAATCGAATCTCATATCATTAATACCACCTTGTGGAATTCTTGGATCGCCAGGTTCTCTGAAACGGAAGTTTGGATCTACGTAACCGAATTGTACAAACCCAACATCAACTCCCAGTGCCAAACGCGCAAAATTTCCTTGGATAGGCACAAAGAATGCACCTTGACCTTTGAACGAAGTTGTTTTCATGTATCCAATGCGATCATCGAATACCGAAAAACCAACGGCACCCAAACCGCGCTTGCGTTTCTGACTGTATATCTGGCCGCCAATGTTGAAATTGAACGTCACCGGTGCTACGTTCTCAGAAATATTCTGATCCGGCAACACATCACCAGAAGCTCGATCAACATAAGTCTGATCATCAAACCCAACCCACTGATTGTGTGCTAATGCACTCGCACAGATGTATTCATCTTTTTCCCCAACCGTAGCCGGGTTGTACGCTTGTTTAACAAACTTAAAGTGAGAATAATATGGATCTTGTTGAGCCTTTGCACTTTGCACTAATCCTGCTAGGAAGAGTACAGCCACCACACGGAGTAAAGTTATACGCATATTCATTCGGTATGTCACAAATTAAAACTAAACCAACCTTTTAATCAATAGCTTGACGTCGATAGTTTGTCAACGGTTGGGTTGAATAGTGAAATAAACTGGATAGACACTTGATGATCACCAGTCAAACACATTGTTTAAAACCAGAATGATTTTAATTATGGTTTGGGAAATAGGGGGCAAATTAGAACCTTCCGATCACCTTTAAGTTCAATCGTCTACCGGTCAGATAACTCGGCACACCGTAGAGGTTGTTGTTTAAATCTTTTACCCAAACATACGATGCAACGTTGTTCACCTGCAAAATGTTAAATATCTCTAAACTCAACCAAAGCGACTCAAATCTTCCGTCGTCTGCTTTTGTAAATCGTTTGACTTCCTTACTAAAACCAATATCTACCCTCCTATACGCCGGAAGTGTGTACACCTCATTATATCTGAATGGCCCATTGAAATAGTACGGCATTTTAGATCCAATGACCAAGTTTAGCTGCATCTTGAAGGTTGTGTCAATAGGCAACTCATCCTGGAAAAGGATGGAGAAATTTACACGCTGATCTGTGGGACGTTTGATAAATCCTGTTTCGCGATCGATTCCATTTTCATCTGTATATCGAATGTTTTCTCGTGTGCTAAGCATTGAAAAGTTTATCCAAGATTCTAAACCGGAAATAAACTCCCCATTCACCCGAGCATCAAAACCATACGCGTATCCATCAGAGCTATTTACCGCATCATATCTCAGCTTAACGTTGTTGATGGTATACGGGACCAAATTGGTCATGTGCTTATAGTACACTTCATTTATAAACCGGAATGGCCTGTTCCACGCTTTGAACGAAATATCACTTCCTATTACTGCGTGAATTGATTCCTGTGCTAGTAAATCTCTATTTAAATCCCCAACCGCATTACGCAGTTCGCGATAAAAGGGAGGCTGACCGTAAGCTCCAAATGCAGCAGTCAACACTATTTCACGTTTCCTTAATGAATCAAACTTTTGCCGAACATCCTTCAAGTAATCTGCTTCATTGGATTGCTCTGCTCTGGAGTTGAACTCTGCTTGTAATTGTTTTTTCAGGTTGCTGTTGAAACGTTTATTGGGCTCTATTGAGAATTGCGCTCTCGGTGAGATGAGGGTTTGACCGTTTAACGACCAGTAATGCGCTCGTACACCCAGATTCAATCGTGCTGCTAACTTGGATGAGAGATTTATCTCATCCTGAATATAACCCATCGCCCTAAAGCTTGTGAGATCATTGGAAGCTCTTACATAATCGTCTAAATGGATTTCACGTGGTGGGTGATTCGTTGAATTAAGTCGGTAACCACTTGAATCATTGTAGTTCCACTCTTTTAGGTAGTCCGAAATTATCTCTGTCTGATACTTTGCCCCAACGTCCCAGTTATGTCGTCCGCGTTTAATGCGCGCCATCAACTTGTGATTTGTCACATCAATAGCAAGTCTGTTTCGTGCGTTATTGATGAAATATCCGAAACCCAACAAAGCTTTGGCTTCCGCGAAATTATCCGAGCCAAGGTTGTTATCGAGTTCTTCGAGTCGATAACCTCCCTCAATCGTAAACTCTTCGAGCTCACGGCTGGTATAACGACTGACGATGTATTTTAATAGAGTTGAATCGTTCGGTTGGTAAGCCAATGTTCCCGCATTCAGAAATGTATTGTATTGTATTTGCTCAGCACCTGCGAAACCTACAAAGAGACGAATCGCTTGCTGGACGGTCCCAAAATTTGTCTCTCTGCTTTCCGGTTCAACGCGGTAATTATTCTGAGCAATCGTTGAAAACCAATTTACCGACCAAGCAGAGGATAGTTTGTACGTCACCATGGATTGAAAATCCAAAAACCGCGGTCGGTAATCGCCACTAACATCCAATGAACCCAAAAGGTACTGCAGTGTACGATACCTGAATCCAATGTTGTACGTAAGATTGTTTTTTCGACCGGCAAAATCGGTTTGATCCTGCAAACTTAGAGACGCGCCCAACAAACTGAGCTCTGCACTACCGGAGAAAGAATCCGGATCAGAATAGGTCACATCGAGCACCGATGACAGCTTGTCTCCATATCGAGCCGCAAATCCTCCTGAAGAAAAACTGATTGCTTCGGTCATATATGGGTTCACAAATCCAAGTCCTTCTTGCTGACCACTCCGAGCTAGAAATGGTCTGTAAACTTCAATATCATTTACGTAAATAAGATTCTCGTCAAAGTTTCCTCCACGTACGTTGTAGGTTGTGCTCAACTCACTTCGTCTTCGAACACCCAAGAATAACTTGGTTAGGGCATCTTCAAACTGTACAACCGGAATACGTTCCAAATCCTGAGGGTCTACTTCAACGATTTGGGGAGGTGGTTTGGGCTTTTCTTTGGGTGCTACATCAACTATCTGTAATTCTATGGTAGACATGTCGAATGACACGTTTACAGTTTGACCGGCTTTTAAGTTTCTAACCCGTTTTGTTTTGACAGCAGCATCAAAGTAATTGATGCTTATTTCATAGGTTTTACCAGCCGCCAATTCAATTTGGTACCAACCGTATTTATTTGTCTTGGCAATAGGTTCACCATTTATTGATACCGGATAGTCTGCGAGTGGTTCTTGGTTGTAATCCAATACCTTGCCTTCGATTGTGCCGGCAGTTTGACCAAATACACCATTGTATGCGAGTGTTATCGCAAGCAATAGTAGTAGACTTATGTATCGATTATTACGCAATAGGTTTCTTCAGACCGGATATGGTTTCTGTAGGGTTTTCGGATTTGAAGACCGTGCTTCCGGCAACCAATACATTTGCCCCGGCCTCTACCAAATTTCCATAATTCTGTAACGTGACACCGCCATCAATTTCGATGTACAAGTCATCGTTTCGCCCGCTCTTCATAGCCGCGAGTGCTTTAATTTTCTTATACGTGTTCTCAATAAATTTCTGACCTCCAAACCCGGGATTTACGCTCATTAGGGTTACCAAATCTATATCTTCCACAATGTCATCAAGCAATGAAACCGGTGTGTGCGGATTTAAAGCAACTCCGGCTTTCATACCGGCATCTTTGATGGCTTGAACTGTTCTGTGCAAGTGCGTGCTGGCCTCATAATGAACAGTGAGTATCTCCGCACCTACGTCTCTGAACTGAGTGATGTAGCGCTCCGGCTGAACAATCATCAAATGAACATCAAGTGGTTTTGTTGCTTCTTTGTTCAAGAACTTAATGATTGGGAATCCGAACGAAATGTTGGGAACAAACACACCATCCATTACGTCCACATGAAACCAATCGGCTTCACTGTTATTAATCATTTGTGCATCTCGACCCAAGTGGTTGAAATCAGCTGAAAGGACGGAAGGGGCTACAATGTGACTCATTTTATTTAATCTTGATTTTATCGATTACTGAATTGCCCGCAAACTGATTTACTTTCTCAACGACAATCTTCTCGTGATAGTATAGGTCGTTTTTCAGTGGAGCTGATAAAATTTCCAAGAACAACGTTCTCTGATAAATAGAAATCTTACCGGTATTACGGGCAATCGTTTTACCCATAATGGTTTCCCATTCATTGCGCACGCGAGTTTGAATCAGTTTATCTGACAACTGATACGAATCCATCATCTTGAGGATTAGCTCGCTAAGTGGCTTTTCTTCATTCATTCAATTGGGAATTGATTGAGCGCTCAATATTAAAGAATTTTT
>CAJXLR010000185.1 GCA_913056425.1 uncultured Bacteroidota bacterium | reverse complement strand
CTCTTTTCAGTAAAGGAGTAAAAGATGTGTTCTACCCTTTATTCCCAAATCAGCACGTGATTCATTACTTCAAGGAATCAAATCATACCGATCAAGATGCAGATAACAGTACCATTCATCAAATAACTGTAAGCGAGGTGTTTGAAAGAATACAAAGCTTTCAGACGTAACAGAACTGTAAATAGCCCGTTAGTCCATTATGAAATCTCTAGTAACAACGACTCTAATACTAATATTGTGCTCAACAGTCTTTGCTCAAGTGCAAAACCCTCAATTGGGAATTTATGAGGTAAACAACCGTATGTTACCACTTACGAGAAAAGCTCAGGACAGTTTGCTGAAAGCACACGATATTGATACGGTTATAAAAATCACCCAATGGTATTCTAAAAAGGGTGAAGCGAACAAGTCACATGGAGTCGGGAAGTTTGCGCTTGATGATCATTACAACGTAGTACGTTACACGTACTCGTGGAAGGGAAAGCCTTACTCGAGTGCTGAATACACCTACGATTCCTTAAATCACTTGGTGATGAAGAAAAAATTCGATATACGAGGCGATTCAACGCGAACGGAAATTCAACAATTTGAAGGAAATCACCTTGCGTTTTATCAGAGTCGGAACAAAAAAGGTAAGATACAGTCGACCATGCTCTGGGGTGAGCTAGATGCCAATTTGCTTACGTATGACTTCTATTATAAGAAGCTAAAAATGAAGTATATGTGGAAAAATGAGTTTTATCCGGACAGTTCTAAAAAACGCGTAACACTCACCAAGGCCAATAGTAAAGTCAAATATGTTTGGGATTACCAGTGTAAAGAAGAAGGTCAAGAAGTTCTGAAGCACAAAGACACCTCAACCATTTGTGAGGTTAAGAAGAACAACACCGATGGCTCTGTAATTATCACCACGCAATATGTTGACGGCAAAGGAAAGGTGATTCGCAAAGTTGAGCGACGAGACTCTCTGGACAGAATGACGAACACCAAGCTATTCCGAGGTAAAGACGACGAACTGTACCGGGAGACAATCCACAAATACAAGGGTGATAGGATGGCCGAGGCGAATTACTTCTACTACAAAAAGGGGCTTCCTAAATACTCATCTCACAACATTTACGATGATAATGGTCACGTGACCAGCTACAAACGGATTACCTATAAAAAAGGCGTAGAAAAATGGTCGAGCTCCATTGAGCGATCATACAGTTCAAATGGTTTGCCAACTGGAGAAACGTATATTTCAAAGAAATCCAAGCGGATTACGACGTACCAATACAAGTAGGGTTATTTCCAATTTGCTCTTATGTGTGAGATGATTTCATCGATTTGTTTTAATCGATCTTCATGAACGGTTTCAACAGTCTGAACCACACGATAGGATTCCAATAATCGTTTAATCCACTTCTCCTCCACTCCTGTCTTTGCTACCAACAAGGCTTTAAACCGATCGTCCAGTTCGTGGGTTGATAAACCATAACGCGTTCGAGCCTCGAACAAAAACATCTGTACTTTCAAATTAGCGATTTTGCCATGATCGGGATTTAACCAATACAAACGGGCGATGGTCTTAGTAAAGTCAATTGAACTGTTGCCGAGTGGTTCAAAGATCGCCATTGGGTTAAGCTTTCGTTTTATTCCGGTAATGGCAAATACGAGCAAACCTATAAGCAGCAAATAAAGAGCGAATTTCAATGAACGGTTTTGTATCAGCGTGTCGAAGTAGCCTTGATCTTCGTAGTTAATCCCGTCTTCCATGTTATTCAAAAACTGGAATTTCAATTCATCCCAATAGACTACGTCATAGTCTACGTCCGACGCCAGCTGACTCACTGCATCAAAGATCTTCTCTTGATCGAACAGGTAGTTTGTAAAGTAGATTGGTGTGGAGCAGAGGTATAGTTCACCTTTGCCGATGTTTACCCGAATCAGGATTGGACCGTATTGTGAACTGTATACCACAGTGTCAATGGTGTACTTAAATGATTCGTCAGAAAAATCGTTCAAAACAACTTCTTCTTCAACTTCTTCTTCGTCGGGATAATCTTCCTGTTGATAGGGTTCCTCCGGCTCTATGATTACCGATTCATCCTGAATGAAAGTTTGAGAAATTGCGTCATACTCATCGATATCACCATCGTTAAGTATTTCGAAAGCTTGGTTTATTGGGTTGTTATAACCATATGTAATCACCTCTGTTTCAATACGTTCTCCTGTTGGAGTGATTAGAGTATCCGTCAGGTGATTAGCTGTATCAACCGACCAGGAAAACAAATCATTTGAGTTACCCGCTGAACGAATTCCTCGAACGTATTTATAGAGGGTTTGATCAAAAGCCTCAGCCGTAATAAAAGCCGTATTGCCTTGTTTAACAAAGTCGTGAACAGCTCTCATCTCATTGTCATCAACAGCAAATCGGCGGTTGAAGAAGAAATACAATCCCCGCTCCTCCCGGAGGTTTTCTTGTTTCGAAAAGCGCTCATCCAACTCTATGAAGCTATCTTGATGGATCTCTTTCAAATAATCGATCAAGAAATCTCGGTCGTACGCTTTTTTCTTACCATCGTAAACATAGTCGACAGACCAACGCTGGTACTCATTGCCTTTCCGAGATTCATATCCCCAATACCCTAGGTAACCAAGAATTACCACAAAAACGATAATCAGACCTACAGTTGCTCTATTCATTCGAGAGCCCCTCCTTCAGCTTGGCATAGATAACGGAAAGCTTTTCATAATTTGCTCGAGGCAATTCATGCTCACCGTACCAGTAGTACTCGTAAATTATCGTCAGTTCTCGGATATCATGATATCGTTTATGTTGGCGTAGCTGCCTGAGATATTCTCCGTTCGTGTTGTAACGGTGCCACTTAATGAGCCCTAATGATTGCAACTTTTCCAGTAGTAATAGAAACTCGTAGCGCAAGCACCGATTGTAGTTACCGGTTTGCATGGCCAATTGTAGCTCTTTCTCCAATTCGGTAAGTTCCAGTTCCTCCGGATTGTCCTCATCAAACGTCTTACGTAACTTGGTATTTTTTGATGAACCTAATTGAATTACACCGGTGCGAACCAGGATTACAATCAAGGTAATAAATGCTGCTGCAATTCCGAGATACAAGAGAACATTACCAATGTTTGGTTTACTGATCTTGGGCTCGTATTTGTATTCCTCTACATTGTGATCCTTTTTTGGGGGGTCTGGTTTCTTTTTATTTTTCGGTGGTGGATAATCATAATCCTCAGCCATCTCTTGCCAAGTTTTCTTGTCTAACTCCTTTGAGAAGCTAAGAGGAGACCAAATCATGGCTTGCAGTAGAACTAATATGAAGACCGAAAGGAATCGTTTCATTTCGTTTCGAATTGAATTTCGGAAACCTCTTCCTTGAGTCTAGGGGCGAAATATTTTTCGATAAGAGAATGGGTTGAAAAATATGCCAAGTAGAAATAGTAGGGAATAATCACAAATGATAGCATCACAAAGATGCCAACTCCGGTCATTGTGCTGATTTCCTCCTTGACCGCCGTACCTGAAGGCAATAAATCATAAATCGTGTACATCAACAGTGAGGTGACTCCTGAATTGCCAACCATTTGAACAAAGAAGTATATCATTGATATTCCAACCCACGCAACCACGAGGTGGAACAGTTTGCCCATAGCCAATGCAGCAACATTGTTTCCATAGTCACGACGTGTGGTTCTTGAAATAATCAAGGAGACCATGAGTACAATCAGAGCTAAAACTGCAAATCCGAGGGCAGACCTTATGTACCACGTCTGCTGCTTATTAAACACCAGCACAGCGGCGAGTATGGCAGGCAGAACAGATAGAACTATCCACCCTGCGTGCTTCACCTTGAACTTAACTCCCAAAGGTTTAAGATTAACCAGAAACAAAAGCAAGCCTGAACTCGCTGCAAAGACTACTTTGAAAAAAGTAAACTGGTTGGTTTCCGCGTATCCATAAACCCCTTCAACGTTTTGGTCTACAACTAGACCAATCACATTCCTCAACCAATAAAATGAGGAAGACTCGTCGACAACCATGTAATCCGGGAATAATCTATTCACCAAGAAAACATAGGACACCCCGATGGTTATTAGTGCTAGAACATTTCTTCCGAAGTTCTTACGGAACATGATAAATGCATCGATAATTATTTTTCCTGCGGTCTTAACTTCATCCAAGACAACCTGATGGGTTTTGTGCTCTTTACTCAGTCGTTCGTGAATCGGATTAGCGCCTATTCGTTTGTGGACCAACCTCGGATATATGAAAAAGTAAACGACAACAATCGCAAGCGACAGAAGTATAAAAAAGCCTTTTATGAGATCCGGCATGCCGGTCATTCGCGTAATAAACCCTTCAATGACCGCCGCAATAAACGTAAACGGCAACACCATGAGTAGAAGCTTTCCGGCATTCCCTGCACTAAGGCGGAAAGACTGATAGCGGGTATAATTTCCCGGGAAAAGCAAGCCTTTGCCCGCGAGTAACGCCACTCCTCCCATGAGTCCAATTGTTGTAATCTCAATGGTGCCATGAAGCCAAA